>CAXGVD010000082.1:0-8817 GCA_964012695.1 uncultured Opitutia bacterium | reverse complement strand
AGCCGACAAGGAAAATCCGTTCGCGTTTTTGCGGAACGCCGTGGTCCTCGGCCTTTATGGTTTCAGGTGCGGGCACGAAATAACCCAATTCGTTCCTGAGTACGTCAAGAATGGTGGCAAGGGTTCGGCCTCCTCGGTGACTGACGAGCCCCTTGACGTTTTCCAAGAAAAACGCCTTGGGCCTTTTGGCGTCCAAGATGCGGGCAATGTCGAAGAACAACGTGCCTCGGGTGTCCTCAAAGCCGAGGCGTTGACCAGCTTGAGAAAAGGCTTGGCAGGGAAATCCCCCGCACAACAAATCGTGCCCTGGAATGGCGGAAGCTTCAATCTTGGTGATGTCGCCAAAAGGCACTTCTCCGTAATTGGCTTCGTAGGTGACTTGGGCGCCGGGGTCCCATTCACTGGAGAAAACGCAACGACCGCCCAAGCTTTGCATGGCCAAGCGAAAGCCGCCCACGCCGGCAAACAAATCGATAAAGGTGAAAGCGGCCTCCTCGGCCTCCAAGGGCGGGAAGGGGTGGGTCCATTCCACGGGATCGTCCGCCAAGCGTTTCATAAAGGTCTCGGCTTCAGAGACGGACCCAAGCTTGGCCGTCAGGTAGGCCTTGGCGCCTTCTTCGTAATAAGGGGAAACCGTGGAGTCGGTGGGGTTGTGCAGGTAGTGCGTGAAGAGAGCGAGAGCCGTCCTGTCATCCCGCTTAAAACACACGCCCACCTTGGCTTTGACGTCCCTGAGCTTCACCCTTTCACAAGGATTCAAGATGCAAGGGCCGCCCTTGTTGTCAACAGGCTGTTTGCGCATCCCGCTTGCACCGTTGGCTTTGCTTCATACAAAAACACGACATGAAAGTCATTCTTTTGCCCGAACATGGCGATCCCGACCTCTTTCAGGTTAGCGAACGCCCCAAGCCCGAACTCAAACCAGGTCATGTTTTGCTGTGCGTGGCGGCATCCTCCGTCAATCCCGTGGACTGCAAAATTCGGCAAGGGTTGATCCCCATCGGCCCGGATCTGCCGGGCATCCTGCACGGAGACGTGTCGGGCGTGGTGGAGGAGGTCGCCGAAGACGTGGAGGGGTTTTCGCCCGGAGACGAGGTTTACGGCTGCGCGGGCGGCTTCAAGAGTCTTCCGGGCGTGCTGGCTGACTATGCTTTGGCGGACGCCCGTCTCCTCGCCCACAAGCCCGCCAACCTAACAATGCAGCAGGCGGCCGCCCTGCCCCTCGTTACCATCACCGCATGGAACGCCCTCCACGACAAAGCGAAGATTGCCTCGGGACAAAAGGTTTTGGTGCACGCCTCCGCAGGAGGCGTAGGCCACGTGGGGCTTCAGCTTGCCAAGGCCGCCGGTGCGGAAACGCACGTCACCGCCTCCACAGAGGAAAAGCTGGCGCTCGGTCGGAAGCTGGGGGCCGATGTCGGCATCAACTACAAAGAGAAGTCCGTAGAGGAGTACCTTGACGAGCACACTGGAGGCGAAGGCTACGACGTCGTATTCGACACGGTGGGAACCACTCGTCTGGATGATTCCTTCCAAGCCGCCAAGATCGGCGGAACCGTCGTCTCCATCGCTGCCCGTTCCACCCACGACCTCACCCCCGTTCATGTCCGGGGCCTTTCCCTACACGTCGTCTTCATGCTCTTACCGCTGGTACGCAACATCGGACGCGAAACCCACGGAGCCATCCTTCGGAAAGTGACCGACTTGGTCGAGGCAGGCAAACTTCGCCCCCACCTGCACTATGAAACTTTTTCTTTCGAGCGTGTGGGCGAGGCCCACGCTCTTCTGGAAGCGGGCGGAGCCATGGGAAAAGTGGTTCTCGTCAACGAGTAAGCGATACAAGTCCTCCGCGCTCGTTAAACAATGAGGCGAATCATCCATGTAGACCAAGACTGTTTCTACGCCTCCGTAGAGATGAGGGACCACCCCGAGCTTCGCGGCATACCCCTGGGCATCGCGGGGTTGGGAAGACGGAGCGTTCTGACGACCTGCAACTACGAAGCCAGAAAGTTCGGTTGTCATTCCGCCATGCCCACCTACATGGCCATGGAGCGGTGCCCCGGCCTGCGACTACTGGCACCTGACTTCTACAAGTACGAGGAGGCTTCAAGGCGAATCCGAACCATCTTTCAAGAGTACACCCACCTCGTGGAGCCCCTTTCCTTGGACGAGGCCTATCTGGATGTTTCACATCACTCGCAGCCCGCCGCAATTCTCGCTAAGGAAATCCGCCGGCGCATACACGAAGAGCTGGACCTTCCCTCTTCCGCCGGCATCGGCCCCAACAAAATGCTGGCCAAAATCGCTAGCGATTGGAACAAGCCCAACGGTCAGTTCGAGGTGCGGCCCGAAGAGGTGAGCGCCTTCATGCGGACTCTTCCCGTCCGCAAGCTTTGGGGAGTGGGACCTAAGACGGAAAAACGGTTGGCCGCACTCGGGATGAGGACCTGCGAGGATGTACAAAAGTTTTCTCTTGCGGACCTCCTCCGAAGCTTCGGCAAGTTCGGGGCTGAGTTGTACGCCTTGGCTCAAGGGCGTGACGAGCGACCTGTAAAAGCTAGGCGAAAACGCAAATCACTCAGCGTGGAACGCACCTTCACTGAATTTCTCCACGACTTCGAATCGGCGGCGGACAAGCTCGTGAAACTCCATCGAGAGCTGGTAAATGAGATTAAAATTAAAGATAAATTTAGTTCAATCGCGGGCATGTTCCTGAAGGTGAAGTTCAGTGATTTCCAAGAAACCAGCGTAAGCCGAGCCGGTTGCCCGCCCGAGCTTGGCAGGTACTTGAAACTACTTGCGGAAGGGCTTGGACGGAATGAAAACCCAATTCGCTTGCTGGGAGTCGGCGTTAGCCTTGACGACGGCGGGCGCGGGCATCAACTTGAGTTCTTCGACCTTTTGCAAGAAGACGAAA
Organism: uncultured Opitutia bacterium; assembly: GCA_964012695.1. GTDB lineage: Bacteria > Verrucomicrobiota > Verrucomicrobiia > Opitutales > Seribacteraceae > CAXGVD01. The sequence goes on along the minus strand of CAXGVD010000082.1, from coordinate 5,900 downwards.
CCGACTCCGTTGCTTTACCTTAATGAACGCCTGCCAGCATTCCGCCTCGCCAAGCGGCGCCCTTGCCGGAGCGAAGGAGTGGTGTTTTCGGTTAAACATCTGTTTCGTCGCCTGTTTCCTTACCCATTGCGCGGCTTTGCCCGACGAAGCACCAGTGAACCGTTTGCGTCTGGCGAAGAAGGCGTACGAAGCAGGCGACATCGAAAAAGCGCGCTATTACCGAATGGCAATCATAGCGGAATTGGAACGTGGACGGCAAAATTTCGAGAAACACCGCATGCCGATGGCACGCTCCGCGAAGGTGGAGAGGTTGCTGGACCCGCCCGTGCACGTGGGTCTTTACAAGAAGCTGGATGATTCCCTGAACATGAAAGAAATAACGGACGAGGAGCATTTGGAACTGCACAACGGTGTCCGTATCCTGCAGGCGGAATGGGGGAAGCGAAGGATAAAGGTGACGCAGGACCGTAAGCGTTGGGGGTTTTGAGGAACCGAAGAGGGCGCCAGTTTATGACAAAAGCTATTCTTGCCATTTTCGTGGCACTCCTGCACTAAAGAGTCTTCGTTCTTTCAACAAGCTAAACGCCTTAAACCGCATCCGTAGACAATCCGGGCAACCGGGTTACCAACCGAGCGCGAGAGCCGCAACGGTGGTCCAAGGTCAACCACACCGGGATGCGCGGTTACCGGCGAACCGAAACATTGCGCTCTTCTCGGCCAACGAGTCTAGGAGCCGCCCACAAGGGACGGCTTTTTTTGTGGCCGAGCGAAGCGCGTAACCAACCAACTAGGAGATACGCGCAACATGAACAAGACACCCGAGGAACACGGTCATGAAGAATTGGCCGTCCGCATAGATGAAACCAATCCCAACCACCACATCTGGAACAACAACGGCACATGGTGGGTCCATTACACCGTTTACCCTACGCCCGTAACGACGGAAAGGCGGCGAAGTTCGCTTCGAACCAAGGACATCGTTACCGCCCGGGCTCAGCGAGATTTGCTCTTCATTAAACTGGCTTTGGATGCGGAAGCTCGAGCGGCCTGAAACTCGAAAGAAGCCCTGGACTTGTTTTTGGGTCTTGCCGCTTAGGTGGCAGACGTCTCATGTTATGGCATGAAGCCCTCCACCCTCTTCCGCTTAGGCTTGCTGACCACTTGCTTGCTTCACGCCGACATGACGACGGAATCCGAAGCCCAGCCAGGTGGTTACAACTACGACGAGGCAAAGGTGCCTGACTACCAATTGCCCGATCCGCTGGTTTGTCTGGACGGCATCAAGGTCACCGACGCCAATACTTGGCGGAAGAAACGCCGGCCCGAGGTTCTGCGTTTGTTCGAGGACCACATGTACGGACGGTCTCCGGGGAAGCCGAAGGCGATGCGCTTCGAGGTGGTCGAGAAGAGCGGATCCGCCTTTGGAGGCAAAGCCGTGCGGCGGCAAATCGTCCTTCACCTGGGCGAAGGAGAGAAGGCCCTGGCCCTGAACCTGTTGCTGTACCTGCCCAAGAGGGCGAAGAAGCCGTCTCCGGGCTTCCTCACCCTCAATTTCCGAGGCAACCACACCACCCACGCGGACCCTGCCATACTGATCACCAAGGCTTGGGTTCCGAACGACAACGGCGCGAAAAACCACCAGGCCACCGAAGCAGGACGCGGGGCTCGCTCCTCCCGCTGGGCCATTGAGACCATCGTCTCCCGCGGCTACGCCTTCGGTACGATTTATTGCGGGGACGTGGACCCCGATTTCCATGACGGCTATAAAAACGGTCCGCACGCCCTCTTTGCTCCAAAGGACCCCGCCAACCGCAAACCCACCGACTGGGCGTCCATCGCGGGTTGGGCGTGGGGCTTGAGTCGGGGGCTCGACTATCTGGAAACCGACGGGGACGTCGATGCGTCGCGAATCGCCGTTATGGGACACTCGCGCCTAGGCAAAACCGCCTTGTGGGCGGGCGCCTCGGACGAACGTTTCGCCCTCGTCATCTCCAACAACTCCGGTTGCGGCGGAGCCGCCCTTAGTAGGCGGGCCTTTGGCGAAACCGTGAAACGCATCAACACCTCCTTCCCGCACTGGTTCTGCGAAAACTACAAGAAGTATAACGACAAGGAGGCCGATTGCCCCGTAGACCAGCACATGCTGGTGGCGCTAGCGGCACCGCGTCCCGTCTACGTCGCTTCAGCCGAGGGGGACAAGTGGGCCGACCCGAACGGCGAGTTTCTTTCCGCCCTCGGTGCCGAGCCCGTTTACAAACTCTTCGGCTACGCCTTCGGGGCGGATAAACAACCTCCCGCCAACAAGCCCGTCCACGGCCGCATCGGCTACCATGTACGAACGGGTAAGCACGACGTGACCGACTACGACTGGAAGCAATACCTCGACTTCGGCGACAAGCACTTGAAATGAAGGTTTTCGCTTTCGTCCTTCTGTGGCTTCCCGTGGTCCTGCTCGGGGCGGTTCCCGAACTTCAGGAAACCGAGAACGAACTGAATAGCCACATCCTACCGCTAGAGACCATCGCGTTTGGTTCCTGCCTCAAGCAAACGCGCGCCCAGCCCATTTGGGAAAGCGTGCTGGCTGCCAAGCCCGACGCCTTCGTCCTTCTGGGCGACAACATCTACGGCGACACCCGCGACATGGAAAAACTGCGGGCTAAGTGGCGATCCTTGGATAAAGTGCCTGGGTTTCGCAAGTTGAGGGAAAGGAGCCGTTTGCTCGCCGTCTGGGACGACCACGACTACGGGGAAAACGACGCCGGGGCGGACTACCCGAAAAAAGCAGAGTCCCAACAAGTTTTTTTGGATTTTCTTAGCGAGCCGAAGGACTCTCCGCGGCGGCAGACGCCAGGCACTTACGCCGCCGAAACAATCGGTCCTGAGGGCAAGCGGGCGCAGTTCATCCTGCTGGACACGCGCTACTTCCGGTCCGGCTTGCGGCGGAACCCCAAGCGTCGGGCCGGGCAAGGTCCTTATGCTCCCCACCCTCTTTCCTCCGAAGCTACGATTCTCGGCGAGGCTCAATGGAAGTGGCTGGAAGAGCGTCTGCGGGAACCTGCGGAGCTTCGGGTGCTGGCCTCCAGCATACAAGTGCTGGCGAGCGAGCACGGTTGGGAAGCATGGGCCAACTTCCCAAGGGAGCGGCGTCGGCTTTTAGACCTTCTCGTAAAGACCCGGGCCAATGGCGTGGTGATTCTCAGTGGAGATCGGCACGCCGCCGAAATTTCAAAACTGGAGGGCGTTCTACCCTACCCACTTTACGATATCACCTCCAGCGCCATGAACCAAACCCGCAACCCGCGCGAAGAACCTAATTCCCTGCGCGTGGGAAAGGTGTATCACCGGGAGAACTTCGGTATCCTTTCCGTAGATTGGGCTGGCAAGGCGCCTGTGGTGACGATGGAGGTTAGAAACTTGAAGGGGCAGGTGGTCGAGCAGACGAAAATGGTTCTCCCAGCTTCCGCTCCTTGAGTTGCCGTCACCCACTTGTTCAGGAATGGAAGCTTTCCTATTCCGGGGGGTTTAGCTTGCCGAAAATATTCTCGGTGACTACGCCGCGAGGCTTTGGAAGTAGGCGAGGATAAGTTGCCTCATGCGGGGCATGGCGCCTTGGGCGGTTTCGTTGACTTCTTCGTGAGAGAGAGGTTGGGGGGAGATGCCTGCGGCGAGGTTGCTGATGCAGGAGAGGGCGGCCACGCGGAGGCCCGCGGCATTGGCCGTCATGGCTTCGGGGACGGTGGACATGCCTACGGCGTCGGCTCCGAGCTTGCCAAAGGCCCGAATTTCGGAGGGGGTTTCAAAGGCTGGGCCAGTGAGGGCGAGGTAAACACCTTCCCGCAGAGTGACGTCGGCTTGCTTGGCGACGGCCCGGAGGGTTTGGCGAAGCTCGGGGTCGTAGACGGCGGTCTGATCGGGGAAGCGTGGGCCGAGGGCGGGGTCGTGTGGACCAACGAGCGGGTTGCCGGGCATGAAGTTAATGTGGTCGGTCAGGGCCATAAGGTCGCCGGGGGCGAGGGCGGGGTTGATGCCGCCGGCTGCGTTGGTAAGGAGGAGGGTCTTTACCCCGAGGTTTTGGGCGAGACGAACGGGAGCGACGACGGATTCCCAGCCTTCGCCTTCGTAAAAGTGTCGGCGTCCTTGGAAGATGAGAAGCTGATGCCCAGGGAGGATTTCCGCCAACAAGACGCGGCCTTGGTGGCCTTCCACAGTGGCGGCTCCGAAGCCGGGCAAGTCGTCGTAGGAAATAGAATCGAAGAGAAGGAAGGACTCCGCGACTTGCCCCCAACCGGAGCCGCAGACGAGGGCGTGCTCGGGGTGGGCGTCGGGCCAACGGGCCGCGACGGTGGCGAGGCATTCCTGGGAGGCGGCGCTCATTCGTCCAAGGAGTATGCGAGTTCGATTTCGTCTCGACGGATGAGAAGGTGGTTGGCGCCGTCGGGACGTTCAGTGGGTTCGGTGCGGCCCACGACCCGGGCCTCGATGCCGAAGTTGCGGGCTATGGCGACAGCGTTTTCGACGCCGTCGGGTTCACAATAGACCTCGAAGCGGTGGCCGAGGTTATAGACGCGGTGCATCTCGCGGTCGGAGGTGTCGGAGGCATGTTGGATTTCCCGGAAGAGTGGCGGAATGGGAAAGAGGTCGTCCTTGACATGCTTGACGCCCACGCCGAAGCGGAGGCATTTGGTTTGGCCTCCGCCCGAACAGTGAACGAGACCGACAACGGCGGGGCCAAGTTCGTCGAGAAGCGCCTTGGCTGGAGGGAGGTAGGTGCGGGTAGGACTTAGCAGGGCTTGGCCTACGGTGAGGGAGCAACCGGTGAGTGGGTCCGCCATGCGGTAAGGGCCGCAGTAGGCGAGTTCCTCCGGCGTAAGCGGGTCCAGCGTCTCAGGGTAGGTTTCGCGATAATGGGAGGAGAGCATTTCATGGCGGGCGCTGGTAAGGCCGTTGCTGCCGATGCCGCTGTTTTCGGCGTCCTCGTAGGTGGCTTGCCCCGTGGAAGAAAGGCCTACGATGGCAAGGCCCGGACGGATGGCAGCGTTATCCAGCACCTGCTTGCGGGGCATAACGGCAACAGCGCAGGAATCGACGGCGACGGTGCCCGTGAGGTCCCCCACGTCCGCGGTTTCGCCGCCACCGCTGACGACATTCACGCCAAGGTCGCGCAGCTTGTCGAGAAAGTCCTCGGTGCCTTGGATGAGGGCGGCGAGGGCTTCGCCGGGGAAGTTACGGGCGTTGCGGTTTACGGTGGAGGAGAGGACGATGCGGTCAAAGGCCCCGATGCAGGCGAGGTCGTCCAGGTTCATCACGATGCTGTCCTGAGCGATGCCCCGAAAGACGCAAGGGTCCCCCGTTTCGCGGTAGTGAAGGTAGCCGAGGATGGACTTGGTGCCGGCTCCATCAGAGTGGATGACGCAACAATTCTCGGGGTTGCCCGTGAGTGCGTCCTCGGTGATTTTACAGAAGGCGCCGGGGAAGAGCCCGCGATCCAACTTGTCCACGACGGCGTGCACCTCGCTCTTGGAGGAGGAGACGCCGCGTTGTCCGTAACGGTCTTCGGTAGCGGATTGAGACATGCGGATGCATCTTGCGTTTTTGAGGCGCGGCCGAAAGAAGAAAGTGTTCATGAACGAAGTCCACGGCCCGAACGACGTCTACGAAGTGGTCGCCCAGTCCGATTTTTCTGTCTTCCTGCAGAGAGCCGAACCCTTTCTGCTGGAACGAGAAACCTTGAACAACCTGCTATGGGAGGTAGGTACGGCTTTGGACCGCAAGAGCAGTTCCGAGGCGTGGTTCGGAACTGTGGAGCAAAGGGGCGAGATTTGTCTGGCGGGGATGCGTTCCTTCACCAAGTACCTAATTCTTTCGGCGGGCGAGGTGAATGCGGCGGGTACCTTGGCCCG
>CAXGVD010000081.1:0-8818 GCA_964012695.1 uncultured Opitutia bacterium | reverse complement strand
CGTAGCGGGAGCACCTGTCTTCACTCGTAAGGAACAATGTTCGGATAATACCTATCGATGCTGTCATGTACTTCCTCCAGGGACTTGATTTTCAATTTGCGAATCAGAAATTGTATATCGCCTAAGTCGCCCGCATGGCACAGCAATGCTCTTCGGTGCTTTTTGTGTTCGCGTTCCTTTCCTCTCGGGCTGAAATGCCTTAGATGATTTTCTGCAGGGTGAAGACCTTTTCGACAGCGGTTCTCGTCTGGATGGTCGCCGGTAGCGTGGCGGTCTGCGCTTTCGCCTTGGACGAGGCACCTAAATCCGAATCGAAGGAACACGCTCACGGCCATTACGAGGTCGAGAAGCAGGAGTCGTCTCCGCCCCCGAAGGGTTTCGATAATCCGGACTACGAAATTGTCATCGAGACATTGCGGGGGCGCATGAAGTACGACCTTGAAACTTTCCGCGTGGCTCCCGGTTCCAAGGTGAAGCTAACCTTGGTGAATCGCGACGACATGCCCCACAATATCGTAGTCTGCCGTCCGCTCGGGCCCGACGTCGGGATGGAGGTGGCCCGCAAGGCTTGGGACTTAGGCGGAGCAGGCATGGCCAAACACTACCTCCCGGAGCATCCAGCCGTCTTGTTTCCCACCACCTTGGTGGCCCCTAGGGCTTCGTCTGACTTCTACTTCGAGGCTCCCGAAAATGTGGGCCGCTACCCTTATGTATGTACCTTGCCGGGCCACGTCTTTTACATGAAGGGCGTGATGCTGGTAGAGAAAGCGCCTACCACGCCCGACGGCAAGTTGATTGGGCTTTCGGAAGTTGCTTACAAGGTGTTCGAGGGAGATTGGAGCAAACTCCCGGATTTCTCCAAGCTCGAACCCGTGGAGACGGGCGTTCTCAAGCGTGGGCGACTCCTCACGCACAGGGTAGCGGGTGAGCGGAACCGCTACGCCCTCCTATACGAAGGCAATTTGACCGTGCCCTATTCGAGCCGCTATTCCTTCGAACTAGGCTCTTCCGACGGTTCCAGGTTGGAAGTGAACGGACAGCAAGTCATCAACCACGACGGCGTCCACAAGCACTCTCCGAAGACTGGCGGCATCAACCTTAAGCCAGGCGAGCACGCCTTCCGACTGTCCTACTTCCGAAAGGAAAACTCGCCTTCGCTTGCCCTCCGTTGGCGCGGGGCCGGCGTGCCCACCGCGTGGCTGACTCAAGCGGCGGGCAAAGGCGGAGCCGGTTCCATTCCCATCCTTCCGACCGTACAGGGGGAGGCTGTCATCTACCGCAACTTCATCGCCGGAGCAGGCACCCGAGCAATCGCTGTAGGCTATCCCGAGTCCGTGAACCTAGCCTTCGACGCGAACGCCATGCGGTTGGCCCTCCTATGGCAGGGTGCCTTCATGGACGGTGCACGGCACTGGTCGGGTCGCGGGCAAGGTTTTCAGGGGCCAGCCGGTTACGCCTTGCTCAAGCTGCCGGAAAGCCGGGCCTTTGCCTTTCTGGAGTCGAAGGAAGCTGCTTGGCCGAAACTTGCCGACCATGGCCGGGCCACCGAGCAACGCTTCCTGGGTTATCAGCGGGACAAGAAGCGCCGCCCCGCATTCCTCTACCAAATCGGCGAGGTTAAGGTGCGGGACTTTCCCTCTGGCGGGCAGGACGTCCTTCCCTATCTCGTCCGGAGTTACGAACTGGAAGGCGACTCGTCGGGACGTAAACTGTTTTATCTGGCCGCGGCAGGCAACGACATCCGCAAGGAAGGAGACGCCTATGTGGTGGATGGCAAGTACGCCGTAGACTTCCCCGAACTCGCTGGAATAACTCCCGTCCTGCGTTCTTCGGGAGGTAGACGTGAGTTGCTCTTGCCCTTGGCTTTCGAGAGCAAGTTGGCGTTCAACCAACGCTACCGGTGGCGGTTCGAGTGAGGCATTTTCCGTTTTCCGCTTCTTCCCAAAGATATTCAGCCTCATGAGCTTACGCTTCAAAGTAGTCGTCACCGATTTCGTGGAGACTCCCGCCACTTTCGAGGAGGAAATTCTTGGGGAGATCGCGGATGTACACATTCTTAACGTCAAGGGCGAGGGAAACCTTGTCGGCAAGGTGGAGGACGCTGACGCCATTATGATTTACCACTATGTCACAATCAAGCGCCCGACGATCGAACGGTTGGAGAAGTGCCGCCTTATCGTGCGGTGCGGCGTAGGGTACGACAACGTGGACTTCCGCTTCGCCCGCGAGAGAGGCATAGACGTGGCCAATGTTCCTGACTACGGGAGTGAGGAAGTGGCGGACTCCGCCATTGGCATGGCCTTGGCTTTGGCTCGCGGTTTTCACTACATGAACGCTCGTCTGCGGGACGATCGGGACGCACCTTGGTCCTACGAGTTGGTGAAACCGACGCGGCGTTTGCGGGGGCGGACCTTCGGCATCGTCGGTGCAGGGCGCATAGGCACGGCTACGGCCTTGCGGGCCAAGGCCTTGGGCATGGAGGTCGCCTACTACGACCCCTACGCTCCAGACGGGCGGGACAAGGCCTTGGGGATTCGACGAGTGGAAGATTTCGACGATTTGCTCCGTCAGGCACACGTCTTGAGCCTTCATTGTCCTTCCTCGGAGGAGACTGACCAGATGATTGACGCCCGGGCGCTTTCCCTTCTGCCGGAGGGGGCCTTTCTGGTTAATACGGCGCGGGGCTCTATTACTGACGGTTCAGCCGTGGCGGATGCCTTGGCGAGTGGACGATTGGGCGGCGCGGCTATCGACGTTTTGCCCCAGGAACCTCCACCGTGCGACCTGCCCCTGTTGGAGGTTTGGCGCGATTCCGGTCACCCCGCCCACCACCGCCTCATCCTCAACCCCCACGCTGCCTTTTACTCCGAGGAAGGCATTGAAGACATGCGTATCAAGGGCAGTCAGAACTGCCTACGCGTCCTTCAAGGCTTGCCTGCGCGTAACTTAGTGAACGGAAAATGAAGAAGATGAGTCTGCTCCTTCGACGCGCTACCGAAACCGACCTTCCCGAAATCCGGGAGATCATCAACCACTATGTCCGCAACACTCCGACGACGTTCGAAATGCGCGAGGTGAGCATTGAAGACCGATTGGCGTGGTTCCGCAATTTCACCGAGAACGGGCGCCACCAATTGGTTCTTGGTGAAAGGGAGGGGAAGGTTGCCGGTTACGCATGCAGCCTTCGTTACCACGAACGCCCCGCCTATGACACCTCCGTTATGACCAGCGTGTATCTACACCCTAAGGAAGTGGGCAAGGGCTACGGGAAGCAACTGTATCGACGCCTGTTGGACGATTTGGAGTCGTCGGGGCAAGTTCACCGAGCCTACGGTTTGGTAGTCCTGCCCAACTCGGGATCCGAATCACTTCATGAAGCCCTTGGCTTCCAAGAGGTTGGCCTTCTGCACGAAGCCGGCTATAAGCTTGGTGCCTATCACTCCGTGCGGATTTACGAAAAGCGCTTCGCCTAAAGATCTATTTTGCAGTTCGGTTTCAGCTCGGGAGCAACTCGCTTACCAGTGAGCGCTCTTCGGCCAGTTCGGCCACCGAGGCATCAATTTTCTCGCGTGCGAAGTCGTTGACGGAGATATCCTCGACGACTTCCCAAGACTCGCCGTTCGAACGAATAGGGAAGGAAGTGATAAGGCCTTCATCGGTGCCGTATTCGCCGTTCGAGCAAATGCAGACGCTGTTCCAGTCTCCTTTAGGTGTCGGGGTAACGAGGGAGCGAACGGTGTCTATGGCGGCGTTGGCGGCGGAAGCGGCCGAGGACGCTCCTCGGGCCTGAATGATGGCGGCTCCCCGCTGTTGCACGGTGGGGATGAATTCGTCCCTACACCAAGTTTCGTCGGCAATCACCTCTGGTGCGGGCACTCCATTGATGCGGGCGTTGTGGTAGTCCGGGTACTGAGTGGCGGAATGGTTCCCCCAAATGGTGACGTTGCTTAGCTCCGAAACATGGGCGCGCGCCTTGGCGGCTATTTGAGCGGCCGCCCGGTTTTCATCGAGGCGGGTCATGGCGAACCAACGGTCTTTGGGGACGTCCGGAGCATTGTTCATGGCGATGAGGCAGTTGGTGTTGCAGGGATTGCCCACCACCAGCACGCGTGCGTCAGAAGCGGCATTTTCCTGTATGGCCCGGCCTTGCCCTGTAAAAATTTTGCCGTTGATACCGAGGAGGTCCCCCCGCTCCATGCCCGCCTTGCGCGGTACGCTCCCTACCAGTAAGGACCAGTTCGCCCCGGAGAAACCTTCGTTAAGGTCGCAGGTCGGCCGAACATCGGTGAGCAGTGGGAAGGCGCAGTCATCAAGTTCCATGCAGACGCCTTCGAGCGCCTTCATGGCGGGCTCGATTTCAATAAGGTTGAGGGCCACGGGCTGGTCTGGCCCGAAGAGGCCGCCCGAGGCGATGCGGAATAGAAGGGAGTAGCCGATTTGGCCGGCCGCTCCGGTTACGGCCACGCGAATGGGTTCTTGAGAGGTCATGTGTGATTGTTTCGTCTGGAATGCTGTTTGTGGTTGATGAAAGAGAGAGGAACGGATTCAGGAAAAGCGGGCGTCGTCGATTACTTCCGCAGTTTTCCGAAGTAAGGACTCGGTGGTCTCCCAGTCGATGCACCCATCCGTGACGGAGACTCCGTAGGCCAGTTCCTCTACGGGGCGAGGAAAAGGTTGGGAACCCGCTTTCAAATGACTTTCCAGCATGATGGCGTGGAGGGCCTCTTCGCCCGCGGAAACTTGCTCGAAGACATCCTCCATAACGATAGGTTGCCGGGAGGGATTCTTGCCGCTGTTGGCATGACTACAGTCAATCATGATGGAGACGGGAGCTTCCGCCGCCCGCAAGGAGTCTGCGGCGCCGGTCACATGTTCTGAGGAGTAATTGGGGCCCGTGGCACCGCCTCGGAGGATGACTTGGCAGTCGGGGTTTCCGCCTGTGGTAACAGCGGAAGCTCGGCCGTCCTCCGTGATGCCCAGAAAGGTTTGGCTTTGGGTCGCGGCGATGATTCCGTTAACCGCCGCCCTAACGTCGCCGCCCGTGGCGTTCTTGAAGCCGACTGGCATGGAGAGGCCCGAAGCCATTTGCCGATGAGTCTGAGATTCCGATGTGCGCGCCCCGATTGCAGCCCAGCAGATGGAGTCCGCCAAGTATTGCGGCGTGATTGGGTCAAGCAGTTCGGTGGCCGTGGGCAATCCGAGGTCCAGCACCTCGCCGAGAAAGCGTCGGGCGATCCGCAGGCCCTCAGGGATGTCACAGGTACCGTTTAGCTTCGGGTCCATGATCAAGCCCTTCCAGCCCACCGTTGTGCGGGGCTTCTCGAAATAGACGCGCATGACGAGCAACAACCGCTCTGCCAACTCGTCGGCCAGACGGGAAAAACGTTCCGCATATTCCGCGCAGGCTGACAGGTCGTGAATGGAACAGGGGCCGACCACGGCGATAAGCCTCTTGTCCTCGCCCTGAATGATCTCGTGCAAGGCTTTGCGGGAGCGGGCCACGCAGGATTTCTGTTCAGTCGTTCTCGGGATTTCCTCGCACAGCTCGTGCGGAGCTGGGAGAGGTTCCGAGGATGAAATTCGTAGGTCGGTTACTTGCTGCACGTCGGCGAAACATAGAACCGATGCTTGCATGAACAAGCCAAAGTTTTACGAAAGGAAGGAAAATTGCTCATGTCCGTCCTCGTTCATCAAGCTGAATCGTTCGCTCCCATCCTTGTAACAGGAGAAGACGCCGCAGAATATCTGCAAAGCCAGTGGACCATCGATTTACTCAATTCAAAGGAAAAATCGGTCGCCTACGGTCTGCGCCTTAACCGCAAGGGACGCGTGCTCGCAGACGCCTACCTTTTCAAGTTTACCGAAGAACGCCTAGTTCTCGCCTCCCAATCCCTTCCAAGCGAAGAACTGATCGAGTTGATGGAGGAAAACGTTGTGGCCGACGACGTGGATTTCGCTTCCCTGCCTTCCCCTGCTACCGTCTTCACCTTCTGGAGTCAGGATCTCTCGCCTCTCCTCCACTTTGCGGGATTCCCCGGCGAGCTGGCTCCTAATTCCTTTCTGGAAACTTCCTTGGGCCTACTGCACGCCGGCAGGATGGGAAGCACTCCCTGCCTTCGATTGCTCTCGACTCCCGAAGAATCAAGCTTCCTGCGTGAGATCTTGTCGGAACCTGAGGCATCGGACCGACTTTGTTTCGTTGAGGAGCAAGTTTTTCACCGCTCCCGGCTCTCAGCGGGGGTCCCTTTGGTTCCAGTGGAAATCGGTCCCGACGAGCTTCCCCAAGAGGGCGGTCTGGAGGCCGACGCCGTGGACTTCGCCAAGGGTTGCTATCTCGGGCAGGAGGTCATGGCTAGGATTCATGCCATGGGGCGCCCCCAACGCTGTCTCCGCTCCCTCTTTCTCCCCGAACATCCACCCCCCGCCCCGCTTCCCATGCCTCTCTACCTTGGTGACAAGGAGGTCGGTGTCCTCAAAAGCTACTACCCCAGCCCAGATTCGACCGATGGCCTTGGCATGGGGCTCCTGCGTCTGAAGCATCTCGACGAAATCGGCCAAGTTGGCCTTTCCTTCGTTCCCTCCGGCTCGCCGTCCCTACGACTGAATGCCTCGTGATGGACGAAGTCGAGCGAGTTTCCGCCTTATTTCTAGGCCTTGGGGCCGAAAAAAAACAAGCCCACCGTATGGCCACCCAAATCCTCAAGCGGGCCGAGCAATTGGCGGAGAAAAATAGAACGACGAAACTTCTAGAACTGCAAAGACTTCTGGAGGTGGCCACGTCCGGGGCCCAAGGCTCTCTAAGGCCCGAAGATCAAAGGGATTTTGTCGATAAATCCCGCTGAAGGCCCCTAAAAATGGGGGCTGGGAATAAAAAGATGTTGACGAAACCCCGAAAAATAAAAGGCATTGGCACCGTTAATTCACCTATAACGTCAACACCCTTCCAACAAAAGGAACGCTACATGAACAAAGGAGAACTGATCGAGGCTGTACAAAAGGAACTTGGCAAGGACACTTCCAATGCCGCCGCCGCCGCCGCTGTGAATGCCGTTATCGACGCCATCACCAAGAACGTCAAGAAGGGCCCCGTCCAGATCATCGGCTTCGGCACCTTCTCGGTCGTCAAGCGCGGAGCCCGCAAAGGCATCAATCCAGCTACTGGCGAGGCCATCAAAATCAAGGCTTCGAAGTCCGTGAAGTTCAAGCCCGGCGCGAAGCTCAAGGCCGCCGTCTGAGTTTACTTCTTCACCACCCCTAAGATAAAAGCCCGCGGTTCGCCGCGGGTTTTTTTTGCGACTTATGAACGCTTCCGAAAAAGATAGAGCCCGCCAAGCCTATCGCGAGCACATGAAAGACGCCCGAGCCGCTTTCGCTCCCGGGCGCATCGAGTTCCTTGGTAACCACTTGGATTACAACGGCGGTCCCGTTCTAGGGTTAAGCATCGATGCGGGAGTGTACGCACTGGCTATACCCCGAAAGGAGGAGAGTTTGCGTCTCTTCAGCGAAAACTTCGAGAATGCTCCAGTCGAAACCACTCTCCATGACGTCTCTTTCCGCCAAGGTCCGGAGTCCTGGGCCAACTACCCTCTCGGAGTTCTTTGGGCCTTGCAGGAAATAGGTTGTGCCCCAGAAGTGGGTTTTGAGCTTATTCTGACTACCGATCTACCCCTTTCCGCCGGGCTCAGTTCCAGTGCCGCCGTGGAACTGGCCACGGCCTTGGCCCTGTTGCAACTTTCAGGCAAGTCCCTTTCCAAGTTGGATCTCGCTCGTCTTTGCAGAAGAGCTGAGAACGAGTTCGTCGGGCTCCCCTGCGGCCTTCTCGATCAAGGTGTGTCCGCTCACGGAGAACCCGACCAACTCGTACATCTCGACTGTCGGAGGGAAACCTTCTCCTTACTGCCCTTGCCTCCTCGTTCCTCCTGGTGGATTTTCGACACGGGCATCAAGCACGATCTTGTGGACTCCAAGTACGCTGAACGGCATGCCGAGTGTTCGGTCGCCTACGAAAAGTTGAAAACCCTGTCTCCCGAGCTTCTCTGTCTCTCACAAGCCACGATTGAACTCCTCGAGCAGACCGAGCTTTCCGATACTGAAGAGAAGCGAGTCCGCCATGTCATCGAGGAGACCGCCCGCGTGAAGGAAGCCAAGGCTTTACTGGGACAGGGCGGTTCCGCCTCGCAAATCGGGCATCTCCTCTTCGCTTCCCATCGCAGTTCCTCCAAGCTTTTCGAGAACAGTTGCCCGGAACTCGATTTTCTGGTGAACGATCTCGAGACCCGTCTCGGCGTCCATGGAGCCCGTCTCACGGGCGGAGGCTTCGGCGGGGCTGTTCTTGCCTGGGCGAATGAGGAATTCTCCGCCAAGCAGGCCCAAGAAGCCACCGCCGCCTACCAAGCCGCCTTCGGAACCGCACCAACCTGCCGAAGGTTCAAAGCTGGAGCGGGAGCCCACTTCAGAGATCCCTTGAAGTAGGCCCTTTCTTGAGTGAGAGTCTTTCCTCGTCTGGATAGGAGAAATGCCAGCGGGTTGTAGCCGCATTTCTTCAAATGCTTACACTTCCCAATCAACGACGGGCGGGGCGAAGCTTGTGAAGGGTGGCGTGGGTTTTGTCGATGAGTTCTCGGCCTCCGGTGGTTTCGAGGTCATAGGCCACTTCCATTTGCATCACGGGTACGACGCCTTCTATTTCCATAAAAACGCTTTTACCGTCGGAGAGGATGTGGGCGGCGGGGACTTCAAGCTTGTCTCGACCTTTGGCTTCGGGCTCGGAGACCTTGTAATCGGGGGAGCCGTAGCGCGAGGTCCAGCGGTAGTTCCA
>CAXGVD010000080.1:0-8861 GCA_964012695.1 uncultured Opitutia bacterium | reverse complement strand
AAAGGCACGGGTTTAGAGTGGCCGAACATGCCGTTCACCGCCTGCACCGCCCGATAAGTGGCCACATGGGCCAGCCACGGCGGTCCCACCACATCGCCCGTCGCGAAAATGCCTTTCACGGAAGTCTCGTAATTCTCGTCCACTTGAAGGAACCCGCGGTCCGAAGCCGGCTTAACCTTGTCGGACAGCAAGCCCTCCACATTAGCCACCACTCCGATGGCCAGCAAGACGGACTCCACCTCCAGCCTTTCGCACTCATCGCCGCTGACTAAGTCCAAGCTGACGGAATCGGCTCCCACCTCGACGTTCTCCACCTTTACGTTCACCCGGCAATCTATACCCTGCTCCGCGAAGGAACGGGCTACCGCCTCCGCCGCCTCGCCATCCTCCACGGGCAGGACTTGCGGCATCATCTCCACTAAGGTCACTTGGCAGCCGAAAGCGTTGAGGAAATAGGCGAATTCCGCTCCAATCGCTCCCGCCCCCACAATGACGATGCTCTTAGGCATCTTGGTCATGGCCAAGGCCTCGCGGGAAGTCATAATCCGCTCGCCATCCACGGGCAGATCGGGCAGCCGCCTCGGCTTGCATCCCGTGGCGAGCATGACCTTGTCAGCCGTCAAGTACTCGCCCTGCTTGTCCCCGTCCATGACCTCCACCATACCCGGTGCATGGACGAACCCACGGCCCACCACATAGTCCACCTTGTTCTTCTTGAAGAGGAATTCGATGCCCTTGCCCATTTGGTCGGCCACGGAACGCGAGCGGAGCATCACCTTCTCGAAATCTACCTCTATTTCGCCACAAGTGAAGCCGAAGGTCTCCGAATGCAAAGCGGCCTGATACGCTTCCGCGCTCTTGAGTAAAGCCTTGGAAGGAATGCAGCCCCAGTTCAGGCAAGTGCCTCCAGCACGCTCCATTTCAATGCAAACCACCTTGCGCCCCAGCTGCCCCGCCCGAATCGCGGCGGCGTATCCGGCGGGACCTCCGCCTACGACGATGAGATCATATTGGTTTCCTTCGGCCATGAGCAGTTTACTTTGCGTTGAAAAAAGGAGGATCAGACTACGCCAAGACGGAAGCGCGTCAACGAAACGAGCACTTTTGTTCGGTTGCGCTTGAAATCCGTTTCCTTCCTTCTAGGCTTCGCGCCTTTTCTCATGAGCCTGATTGAAAGTATCCAAACCAAAAACGACTACGGCGATCGCATCCGCGCCGAAATCGACAACTGCCTGACCCAAACGTCCTTCTCCAAAGGAGAAAAGTACGAAGGGAAGGTGCGTGACCGCTACGACCTAGGGGAAGAGCTCCTCCTCGTCACCACGGACCGCCAGAGCGCCTTCGACCGCGTCCTCGCATCCATCCCCTTCAAGGGGCAAGTGCTCAATCTCACGGGAGCATGGTGGTTCGAGCAGACCAAGGACATCGTGGCCAACCACGTACTCTCCATTCCCGACCCCAACGTCACCGCAGGCAAAAAATGCGACGTCTTTCCCATCGAGTTCGTCGTCCGGGGCTTCATCACGGGAAGCTCGGCCACCTCCCTCTGGACGGTTTACAACAAAGGCGACCGCGAATACTGCGGACTTTCCTTCCCCGACGGCTTGGTCAAAAACCAACGACTCGACACCCCCGTACTAACCCCCACCACTAAAGAGGAAGACCACGACCGCCCAATTTCCCCGAAGGACATCGTCGCGGAGGAATGGATGACCCAAGAGGACTGGGACACCGCCTCCGAAGTGGCCATGCGCCTCTTCGAACGCGGCCAAAAACTGGCAGAAGAGCACGGCCTCATCCTTGTGGACACAAAATACGAAATGGGCAAGGACGCCGACGGCAACCTCACCCTCGTCGATGAAATCCACACCCCGGATTCCAGTCGCTACTGGATAGCCGACACCTTCGAAGAGCGCTTCGCGGCCGGACAAGAACCTCAAAATGTCGACAAGGAATTCCTCCGCCTCTGGTTCAAAGACAACTGCAACCCCTACGAAGACGAAACCCTGCCTCCCGCCCCCGAAGAACTGGTGGTGGAACTCTCCCGCAGGTACCTGCACCTCTATGAAACCATCACGGGAGAGGACTTTCCATTCCCAGCGGAAAGTCAACCCGTGCAGGAACGCATGAACGCCAACCTTTCTCAATACCTCGCCTAAACCCATCTCCAACGCTCAACGCACACGCCAAACAAAATGAAAACCGTACTTATTCTCGGCTCCGCTTCCGACGAAGGACACGCCAAAAAAATCACCGACGCTCTTGACGAATTCGGCATCACCTGGGAGCAACACGTTGCCTCTGCTCACAAGCAACCGCGAAAGGTGCTAGAAATACTCGAGTCCAACATGGAAGAAAAGTCCATCGTCTATGTCACCATCGCGGGGCGCTCCAACGCCCTCTCGGGTTTCGTGGCGGCCAACTCAGGCTTCCCCACGCTCGGATGCCCTCCCTTCAGCGATAAGGCGGACATGCTGGTCAACGTCCACTCCACCCTGCAAATGCCCAGCAAGACGCCGGTTCTCACCGTCCTCGACCCAGGCAACTGCGCTCTAGCCGTCAAGCGCATCTTCGACGTCTGAAGGGGAGGTCGAGCTAAGGTGCAAGACCACAATTAACTTTAATTAAATTAAGGGGGCCGGCAAGTTTCGGATTGCCTCCATAATGGCCTCGGCAACGAGATCATAGCGGTCGGGTTGCTCACGACCGGGGTCAATTGCTTCGATAGGAAAAGGCGTACCATAGGCAACGGTAAAGCGAACGCCGAGTTTGGGGGTTTTTCTCCCCTTGCCAAAAGCCTCGTGGCCACCGAACACCCTTGCGGGAACAACGGGTACTCCAGCCTTGCAGGCTATCAGTCCCACGCCTCGACGCGGATCTTGCAAACGACCGTCTGGGCTACGCGTGCCTTCCGGAAAAACCAACAGCGGAAAGCCTTTATTTAAAGTCTTAAAGGCTCGCCTGAAGGAACTGGAGTCAGCACCATCTCGATTGACAGGAATGGAATTCAGAGCCATGATGAGCTTGCCAAAAGCACCCTTGAAAAGGGTGGACCTAGCGAAGTAATGGAGGTTGCGAGGCAAGCGGCAACCCAAGGCGGGCGGATCGAAAAAGCTGACGTGGTTAGATGCCAAAAGAAAAGCCCCGGAAGCGGGAATATTTTCGAGCCCGCAGACGCGAAAGCGATGAAAAACCTTGAAATAGGCGTAGGATACAAAACGGGCGAACCTGTAAGTCGCCGTCATGCACTCGGGGCCCCGCACGGACCTAATTGTCGCCTCCGCCTTCAACTCCTTATTTCGCGAACCAAGCCGGTGACTTGCTCCACGACTTCCTCGACGTTCAACTTGCCTGTGTCGATGACCACCGCTCCCTCCGGACAGGCGAGCGGAGCGGTCTTGCGGCCCTTGTCCATCTCGTCCCTCTTTCGAATGCAGTCCTGTTGCCCCTCGGCGGCCCGTCTACGCTCACGTTCGTGCTCGTCGGCTTGAAGAAACACCTTCACATCGGCATCGGGGAAAATAACTGAGCCAATATCCCGTCCCTCCATCACTAGCCCTCCGAAACCGAATTCATGAGCAACCTTAGGCTGAAAACGCTGGTAATCCAAAAGCATCTTCCGGACAAGTGGTTGGGCAGCGAAGCGGGATACGTTGCCGTTTACTTGCTCGGAGCGCAGTTCCATCTTGTTGAAAAGACGGCTATTTAATTTTATAAACCCCTGCTTACCAGTTACTTCAGTATCGCACTGCAAGCCTTCCAAGGCTTGTCCGACTTCTTTGTCGAAGGCATCCACACCTGCTTCAAGCAAGGCGAGGGAAACGGCACGGTAGTGGGAGCCCGTGTCCACATGCATGAGGTTCAAGTGCTCGGAAAGAGCCCGTGCTGTAGTGGACTTGCCAGAGGCGGCGCCTCCATCTATGGCCACAATAAGAAAATCCCTTTTCATGAAGGTGCTAGCGAGAGGAGGCGAAGGCGTTCCAGTTCGTCGAAAAAACCGGGGAAGGTTTTGCCGCAACAATCCGGATTGCGAATGGCAAGCCATGACCTGCCGTCGCCCAATGGGTCGGCTGATCCAAGTACGCCGAAGCTCATGGCGACTCGGTGGTCTTCATAGGTGTCAATTTCCACCCCTTTGGCCGCTGTTTCGAGCAATTTATCACGGTCGGGAAAAACTGTAATCGAGTCTTCAGTTTCCTCCACTATTTGACCCATCTTTCGAAGTTCATTCGCCATTGCGCAAACACGATCAGTTTCCTGTTTTCGGGTGTGAGCGATTCCCGTAATTTTAGTCGGTTCTTTCAAGAGGGGAGCAAGGGCGGACAAGGTCAAAAAAGTGTCGGAGATTGCGTTGAAATCAAAAGTTCCACCGAAAGGTGTATTCCCTTTGGTCACATGAACACCTTGCTGAGAGAATTGGACGGTTAAACCCATTTTTTGAAGCACCTGTGAAAAAGCCGCATCACCTTGGAGGCCATCAAGTTTCACGCCCGCCACTTCGCAGGAGCCGCCCGTGGCGATAGGCAGGGCAAGAAAATAGCTGGCGGCGGTTGAGTCGGGTTCTACGAAATAAGCGGTTGTTTCGCGAGAATAAGCTTGGATATCCACAGTTTCATACCTTTTTCCATCATGAAGAAAAAGAGCCATTCCGTCCAAGAACTGGTTGCAAATTTTCATCGTCATATGGACGAAGGGCTTGGAAACGGTTTCACCGTCAAGGATCACGGCGACATCTCCATCGGCCAGCGGGGCCACCATGAGCATAGCGGACAAGATTTGGCTGCTCGCGGTGGCGTCCACAACCCATTCACCACCCTTCAAACCGGATGTTTCGAGAATGAAGGGAAAATGCCCCTCTGTTTTCTCGTATTTAACGCGGACTCCCAAGGATACGAGCAAGTCAAGCAGGCCCCGCATGGGGCGTTCCCTCATGGCTTCGGTGCCGTCGAGCCTGTATTTGCCGCCCCACTGCAAGCAAAGGGCGGCCGTAAGAAAGCGGGCGACCGTGCCGGCGTTGCCCACGAAAAGGTCCGCTTCGCGAAAAGGAATCCGGCCGTTTTCCCCCTGTATTTCGATTACGGAATTTTCGGCATCGTCCTCCAGAGAAAAACCGAGCGTCCGCAAGGCTTTAATCATAACTTGGACATCGTCGCTGAAAAGGGCCCCTTCGAGCCGGATTCTGCATTGGCTCATGGCCGCGAGGAGGAGGGCTCGGTTAGTGATGCTTTTAGAGCCTGGAACGCGGGCTTGACCTCGACACGGTCGGGTGAAGGGCGTAATGGGAAGAAGGTCGGTCATGCCTGAGAGGGTGGGAGCAGGGAGTCGCGAAAGGTTTTGCCCGTGGCGAGGAAGGCTTGGAGCTCATCGGGAGTTCCTGCTCTGAGAAGACTTTTGAACTGATCTACGGTTTGTTGATGGGACTCGAGGGCTTCGAGGACGGAGGCCCGGTTCTGAGAAAATATTTCCTCCCATAGAGCAGGGTCGCCCGAGGCGATTCGAGTGGTGTCCCTCAAGCCTTGACCCGCGTGCTTGCCCCAATTCGGCGGTTGCCCAGCCAGGGCGTGTGCGAGGCAGGAGGCGAGAGCGTGGGGAAGGTGGCTGAGGTGTGCGACGATGGCGTCGTGCTCGGCAGGCTCAACCTGGGTCACCGTCATGCCCAGTTTTTCCCAGAAGGTACGGATTAAGTCCACTTGCTTCGAAGGAGAGTCGGGGCCGGGTGTGACGAAGCAGGGCCGGCCTTCGAAAAGCTCCGGGCGAGCGTGTTTCATTCCGCCTTTTTCCGAACCCGCCATGGGGTGAGAACCAATGAAGGTGGCCGAGTTGGTGGAGAAAAAAGCTGTTTCGGCGGCTTGGCAAATGGCTCCCTTTACGCTTCCTACGTCGGTGATGAGACCGCTGGAAGTAATATGGCCGACCATCTCCTGAAGAACGCTTTCGACATGTCTGACGGGGGTACAGACGACAACTAGGTCGCTCTTTTGCACGGCGGTTACGATAGTGGATTCGACCCGGTCGCACCAGTCCTGCTCCAGGCAGGCGGCCCGAGCTTCAGAGCGTCGCGCCCACACGGTGGTTTCGTCCACCAGTTTTTGGGCTCGGGCGGCCATGCCGAGTGAAGCCCCGAGCAAGCCAGGACCGAGAATGGTCATACGTTCAAACATTTTGGGAGGGTCTTCCCAAACGGGCAAGGGTCGGCATCGGCAACAAAAAAGGATCGACCCGTTTGTTTTCCCGCTTTGTTTGGGGAAGTTTTCACATGGCTTGGGACGATTCAGATAAGAACTGCGAAGAGGAAGACGACTGGGGGCGGCCTCCGTCTCCCGACACACCCGAGAATCAGGCCAAGGCGGCGAAAGCTCGGCGCGTCCTTGCCCTTGTGATGGGCGTGGGCGTGACCTTGCCCTTCGTATTGTACTTTTTGTTGCATGGACCGCCTTCCTGCGGGATTTCCGTTTGACGGTCGGAAAGCGGAAGGAAAGAATAGGGCCCATGGCAAAGGACAAGGTATCGAGTTGCCGGCGTCGTGGCGGCGGTCGCCTAGAAGCGCTTTTGATCATGTTGGCGATTGGCTTACTCGTCTTTTTGGCCCTGCCCGTTTACAACTCCTTGAAAGTCTGCGGCTGGTTCGATGATGGGCCGCCAAGCGAGGACAACGTCACGGTGGAGCCCGAAGGGGGAAATAAGTCCGCGGCCTCTGATTCGCCGTCGGACGGCAACGGGACGTGAATGTTCCTCGTCGAGCGATTTGGACGAGTTCGAGAGCCTGGAACCGTAACTTCTTAGGCGGCTAACGATGAAGAAGTTCTTGCCGGTCTTGGCATTGGTGGCGTGTGCCTTCGGCTTTTTGTTTTTGTCGTACTGGCTGACAATCCAACTCGAAGGCGAGGAAGCGAGACGCTGGATGGCGGAGGCTTGGGCAGGTTTCCGAGAATTCTTGTTGGCCAATGGGTTTTGGTTATTCGTGGCGATTGCAGTTTTGCCGGCTTTCATTTGCCCAGTAGCTCCCTTGCTGACTTTGGCGGGTTTGTGGGGAGGGCAACAGGGCGTTTGGTTGGCCTGCGGCTATTCGGCCTTGGCCGTAATCATGAACTTGTCCTGGACTTATTGGCTTGCGGCGGGACCGGGCCGGAAGTTGATCGAGTGGCTGTTGACCCGCACCAAGTACGAGGTACCGCAACCAGACAAGGATAACGAATTGGCTTGGGCCCTCATAATGCGCTTCACGCCGGGCGTGCCCTTCATTTTCACAAACTACGCCTTAGGGCTAATCCGGATGCCATTCTGGCGCTACTTTCTGGTTTCCTCTCCCGTGTTGGTGGTGACAGCAGGCGGGTACGTGTTAGCGTTTGCGGGTATCTTCAGCGGTGACTGGGCCTACGCTTGGATGGGAATCTCGGTGATCGTGGCGTTGGCCGTGGCGGCGCGCATGGTGACGAGTAAGGGGACAAAGGCCGACTCGGTGCAAGAGGAGGGCGTGGTCGAAACTGATGCTTGAAGAATTCGACGGCGAGCGCGTGTTGTCCGTGGCGGAGTTGACGCGGGAGGTGCGGGGGTGCCTAGAGGCATCGTTTCAGGCCGTTTGGGTGCGCGGAGAGGTTTCCAACCTGCGGGTTCAACCCAGTGGTCATTGCTATTTCACCTTGAAAGACGAAGCCAGTCTGTTGCGGGTGGTGTTGTTTCGCGGAGATGCGGTGCGTCAGGAGGTTTTGCCCGAAGAGGGGCGGGAGTTCGCGGTGTTCGGCGAACTGACGGTGTACGAACCTCGGGGAGAGTACCAATTACGGGCCCGCCACTTGTTAGGGGTCGGCTCCGGCGGGTTGCGGCGGGAATTCGAACTGCTCAAGAGGAAGTTGCTGGAGGAGGGCTTGTTCGATGCCGAACGCAAGAGGGCAATCCCTGATGCCCCCGGCAGAGTGGCGATAGTCACTTCCGCGACAGGCGCGGCTTTGCAGGACTTCATCAGCATCCTGCGACGCAGGGGTTGGCGGGGTGAGGTGCTGCTGTTTCCTTCTAAGGTGCAGGGCTCGGAGGCTCCGGGGGAATTGTTGTCCGCCTTGCTGAAGGCACAGGCTTTTCCAGGAGTGGATTTGGTTGTTCTGGGACGAGGGGGAGGCTCGGCGGAGGATTTGTGGGCCTTCAACGACGAGAAGCTGGTGAGGGCGGTAGCGGGTTGCTCGATACCGATTATTTCCGCTGTAGGCCATCAGGTGGACTTCGCCCTGACGGATTTCGCGGCGGACTTCCGAGCGGAGACGCCTTCGGCGGCGGCGGAGCGCATCAGTTCGTCATTTTTGGAGCAACGAGACCGTTTGGAGGGTATGGAAGAAGACTTACTCGCCTCACTGAGAAATAGTCTAGCCGGGGCGGCGGGCAGGTTGGAATTAAGCGAGGCTCGCTTGCGCGGGCATTCGCCCAAGGCCTTGGTGGAAAACGCACAGCTGCGGTTGGACGAGTTGGAGGAGCGAGCCGTCTCCATGACGAGGGAACGTTTGTCCCGGTGGTTTATTCGGCTTGATTCATTGGAGCGCAGGCTGGAGGGAAACAGCCTCGCAGGCACCCTTAAACGTGGGTTTTCACTGCTGCGCAACGAGGCTGGTAAACCAGTTGGAAAAAAGGCGGAATTGAAGAGTGGACAGAGCGTGTCCGCCACCTTCGCCGACGGGGAGGCCACCCTGAGGGTGGAGGACGCCTGACGTTTTTTTGACAAACCTTTGACGGTGGGGTGACGACCTCCGCAGCGATTCGTGGCATACTATGGGTCTTCAAAACTAAACCACGCAACTTGGAGATTCATAATGAAAAACCTAAGCCACCTGATGCTCGCCGTAGTTTTCGCCTTGGCCGGAACTAATGCCGGCCTC
>CAXGVD010000079.1:0-8958 GCA_964012695.1 uncultured Opitutia bacterium | reverse complement strand
CCCCGCGCTTCGTCTTCGTGATCCAGAGCAACGGCTTCGACGCCGTTCAGGCCTGCCCCCCCTCCATTCCCTTCCAAAAGTACGAGGACCACGAAAAGTTCGAGTCCATCGAACTTGCCGAACACAAGCTTCCCAAGGGCTTGGCTCCGCTGGAGGTTCTGAAGAGCAAGACCACTATTCTGCAAGGCCTCTCCGGACGTTGCACGGGCGGCGGGCACTCCACCCACGGGGGTTGCCTCGGCCTGTACCGCACCTCCCCGGCCAGTCGTTCCCCCCACAACGCCACCATCGACTACATGCTCGGACAAGCCGCCCCGGGCATTCTTCCATGGATTGGCGTGGGCATGTCGGCAGGTCAAGGCGACGCCTTGATGAACATCACCGCGCGGGCAGCCCACAAATCCATGCCCATCATCCTCAACCCCGAAAAAGCCTACGACGCCTTCTTCAGTGTGGCGGCGGGCGGAGAACGGGCAAAGGATTTCCACCTTAAGCGGAACCTGCTCGACTACATGGTCTCTGACGTGAAGAAGACCCGTTCAGCTCTCGGCTCCCTCGGCGGTGTGGAGCTGGACGCCTACCTGAGCGCCTACGACCAATTGGCCGCACGCCAGTACAAATTGCTAGAAAACAAGGAGACGCTCGAGAAGTCCGCACCGAGGTACGACGACCGCTTCACCTCCGAGGTCGCCACCAAACGCCTCGAAGCCCAGTTCGAACTGGCCGCCTCGTCCCTCATCGGCGGGCTAAGCAACGTCGCCACCATCACCTCCGCCGCCACCGAAATCAACGCCCAGCCCTACCTCGGCATCGGCGTAGACCTGAGCAACCACGCCTTCGGTCACATGGGAGGCAACCGTCGAGACGCCAAAGGCGTGCCTCACTACGAGAAGACCCGGAGCTGGCTCTTCGGACTCATCGCCAAGATGGCCAAGCGACTGGAGGAAACCCCCGAGGGCGACGGCAACATGCTCGACAACACCCTCATCATCTACATGAGCGACGCCCCCGACTCCCACCACTCCACCGCCTACGAATGGCCTCTCGTCATCGTCGGCAACCTAAAGGGCAAGCTAAACTTGGGCGGAAAATACGTGAATTACCCCGGCTACGGAAAACCCGGCCACCGCACCATGAGTTCCCTCTACGTCACCTTCCTCGAAGGTGCGGGTCAAACCCGACCGACCTTCGGCCGGCTCGACCCCGACCTCGACATAGCCGCCATGCAAACAGGCCCGCTCACCGAACTGATGGCCTGACCCCCTCCCGAAACCTCATTGCCCGATGACGCGCCCGTTCGCGCTCCCGATTCTCATCTTGGCCGCCACCACATGGCTCGGGGCGTCTCCTCCCGAAAGCCTTTGGACGGAGCACCGTCGGGCCCTTCTGGTCTATGTCGGCAACGAAGAAGCCCACGCCCGCAAGCTTGGCGAACTGGAATCGGCCCTGCGGGATAAGGGCTTCTTGACGCAGGTCATCGGCCAAGCCCCGGCGAGGGACGGCGTCGCTTACGAAAAGTGGGTGCGGAGCATCCCCACCATGGGAGTAAGCGTGTTCTACTACCTCGGCCGCCTGGAGACGGAAATTAGCGCCGACGGCAAGACCTTATGTTTCTCCATGCCAATCGGAGGCTACGAGGAAATCCCCCCGGCCCGGGACCCAAGCCTAGGCCGTTCGAGAAAAGAGGACAGGCCTTGGCTCAGCTTGGAACGCTTGGCGCAAAAGCTCGGGCGGAACATGGCCCGAGCCAACCTCGTGGTGATTGACTGCCTAGGCATCGACGACAAGGCGAAATCAGGTAAAGAGCGTGGGGACTTGTTCGCCCGAGCGTCGGGCCTGTTTCGAGGCGAATTGTTCTCCTCCTTCTATCCTGGAAAAGCCGCCTTTCACCCAAGTCTTGAGCCCCCCGAATTCGGCCCCTTCCTTGCCGAAGCTTTCACCCGCTCCCTACATCAGGACGGCCCC
Source organism: uncultured Opitutia bacterium (assembly GCA_964012695.1). Classification (GTDB taxonomy): domain Bacteria; phylum Verrucomicrobiota; class Verrucomicrobiia; order Opitutales; family Seribacteraceae; genus CAXGVD01. Next base: position 6,993 of record CAXGVD010000079.1, on the reverse strand, counting down.
CTCCCCCCGAGCGTCGGCAAGCTCGCCTATGTCGTGACTCCCCGCGACGTCACCTTCGAGTTGAAGCACGAACCAGCTGAAGTTCGCTCCCCTCCCGGAGCCCTGCGGGAAGGACGTTTCGCAGGCGATCAATGGGTGGATCGCAACGGGTTTTGCTTCGTGTGGTGTCCCGCCGGGTCCTTCCTCATGGGAGACGAGGCATTCGAGGACGCCCGACCCGTAGAGGTCACCTTGTCCAAGGGCTTCTGGATTGGCAAGTACGAGACATTGGGCGACGAAGCCCACCTCTTCAACTCGGGCGGCCAGAAGCTGGGCAACCGCTACGCCAAATTCCTCCCGCCGAGCATCGGCAACGTCGATGCGGGGACCCACGAATTGGAAAAGTGGCAACGATACCTCGCCGACCGAGGCATGGCATACGAGGGCTGGACCTACGACTACCCCACCGAGGCCGAGTGGGAATACGCCTGCCGGGGGGGCTCCCGGGCGGGCTACCCCTGCGCAGTGAAGGACCTGGGCGCCTACGGCAACTTCGCCGACCGCGCCCTCTACGAGGACCGCTCCGTCACGCACTACGTCTACGCCCACCGAGAGGCGAACGACGGCTACGGCCGCATCTTCGCCCCCATCGGCCAATTCCGTCCCAACCCGTGGGGCATTCACGACATGCTCGGCAACGTGGCCGAACTGTGCTCCACCTACTACGCCGAACAGCTTCCGGCGGGCCGGGACCCGAACGACCAAAGCCTCCCCGACCCGAGGGCTTCCCGGCACCGAATCTCGCGGGGCGGGGCTTGGTGCAGTCCCCCCGAATACCTGCACGCGGCGTTTCGCAACGCCTTCACGGGCGCCCAAACTCCGCACGCCGGCTTGCGTCTCGTGATACGCCAAGGCGAGCGGGTCACCCGTTCCCGAACGGAAATCACCGAGGCCCTCCAGACCAAGCTGGACGCCGAGAAAGAGGCCAAACAAAACCGGAAGCAGCCGTGACTTTGCCTTTACGTCCATTTGACTTCGTCCTGGCGGCAGTCCTTGCGTGGACCTTCTCGTACGCCGGGGCTCGGGACGACTCGGCGAACGCCTTTCGTGAGCGCGTCGGCCCCTTCCTCGCGACCTATTGCGTAAGCTGTCACGGACCCGACGCGCAAAAGGGAAAAATCCGGTTGGACCACCTCACGGCGAGCATGAAGGACCGCGAGGATGCGGAACTCTGGTCCCGCATCCTGGAAGCCATCGAGTTCGGCGAAATGCCCTCGGACAAGGCGAAGAAGTTCCCCACCAAGGCGGAGGCCCGCTTCACGCAGGAATGGATTGCCCGGGCCCTCCACCAAGCGGGTCTGGAGGTGGATGAAAAGAAGGACAAGGAAGGCTACGGCAACTTGGTCCCCCACGACTTGTTGTTCGCCCCCGCCGAGAGCAAGCGGACGATTGACGCTGCGGCACGCCTCTGGCGCATCAGCCCCAAGGCCCTCGCGGGCATCCTGCGGGGCGCCCGCATGGTGTCCAACCCCTTCGCCCTCGACGAGCCGCACGGCAACTTCCGCGACTTCAAGGGCAAATACGTCTTCAACTCCCTCATGGCCGAGCAAGTCACCGAACTGGCCCTGGCTCATTCCGAGAAGGAAGCCAAGAACGCCCGCAAGATGATCGTCGCAATGCGGGAGAAGGGAAGCTCCATCGAGGAAGCGAACCTTGAGGCCATCAAACGGCAGTACCACAACGTCCTGCGCCGCTCGCCCACGGATCAGGAACGGGACGTCCTCATGGCCCTGCTCAAGAAGGTGGACGCGGAGCTGGGCGTCCCCCGAGGCCTGCAAGCCGTTTACGCCGCAATCATCCTTCAGCCCGAAACCTTGTTCCGCTTCGAGGGCTCGGGCCAACCGGGCTCCTCGGGGCTCGTCGCCCTCAACCGCCGCGAACTCGCCACCGCCCTCGCCTTCGCCCTCACCGACCTCTCCCCCGACGTCCACCTGCTCCGGGCCTTCGAGAACCCCGAAACCTCGCCGCGCGAAATCCTCCGGACGGAAGCCCGACGCCTCCTCGACGACGAGAAACGTCCCGCGGCGAGAAACCGCCTCTTGCAGTTCTTTCAGGAGTACTTCGACTACGAGAAGGCGGAGGACGTCTTCAAGGACCCGCTCCAAGGCCACAAGCACTGGCCGCCCGCCCTCGTTTACGACCTGAACGACCTCGTCACCCGCGTCCTCAAGAAGGACGAGCAAGTCCTCAAGACCCTGCTCACCACCTCCGAGTACCCGATTCACGTCAACTCCCACCGCGACCACGGCAACCCCCTCGTCTACAATCTTCCCCCCGACTGGAAGCCGTCCTCCAAGCCCGTCCCCTTCCCCAAGGACCAACGCATGGGCGTGCTCACACACCCCGCCTGGCTCGTCGCCCACTCAGGCAACTTCGACAACGACCCCATCCGGCGCGGCCACTGGATACGCCACAAGCTCCTCGGCGGCAACGTCCCCGACATCCCCATCAACGTCGACGCCAAGCTCCCCGACGACGAAAACGCCACTCTCCGGGAACGGATGCGCGTGACCCGAGCCGAGTCCTGCTACAAGTGCCACTCCAAGATGAATCCTCTCGGCCTCCCCTTCGAACGCTACGACCACTACGGACGCTTCCGTTTCGACGAACTCGGCAAACCCGCCGAGGTCTCAAGCACCCTCGTCAACACAGGCGTCCCCGGCATGGACGGCGAGGTCTCCTCCCCCTTCGAACTCATCGAGCGCCTCGCCGCCTCCACCCACTGCGAACAAGTCTTCGTCCGCCACGTCTTCCGCTTCTTCCTAGGACGCAACGAAACCCTCGGCGACGCCAAGACCCTCCAAGACGCCCACAAAGCCTATCTCGACGCCGACGGCAGCATGAAGGCCCTCGTCGTCTCCCTTCTCAGCTCCGACTCCTTCCTATACCGAGCCGCACCCAAAGAATGACGCCTCCACTTCGGACGAGGACCCATCATTCGTCACCCGCGTCTTTTGCGCCTTCGGAAAAAGCCGGCGCCACAAGCGCCCGAAAAACAAGCCCACCGAAGATAAGCCCCAGGCCCGCCAAGGCCACGCGCCACTCCACGAAAAACGCCAGCGACAAACAGGCGAAGAAGCCGATCCGGGCAATCCACGACGGGTACAAGCGCTCCTCCGGTTGCAGGCGCATGGCGCAGAGGTTGGTGAGGGCGTAGTAAACCAGCACGGTGAAGGCGCTGAAGCTCCAAGTGAGCTTGAGGTCGCCCGCGCAAGCCAAGCCCGCGACAAGGACCCCCGTCCCAATCGTTGCCACGGCGGGAACGGCGGTGGACTCCGCGATGCGACCGGCGACCGGCGGCAAATCGCCCCGACGACCCATCGCCAAGGCCACTCGGGAAAGCCCCAGCACCAGGTTGAGTAAGACGCTCACCAAGGCGATCGCCGCGCCGACCGTCATAATCTTGCCCAACCCGGAACCGCCAAAAGATTTGGCTACGACGGTCAGCGAACCAAACTCATTCCCCGCGTTGGCCAAACCCACCCAAGCTACGGCAAAGTACAAAAACGTCGTGACCGCCAGCGTAGTGATGACCGCTCGGGGAATGGCTCGGCGCGGCTCAGCGATTTCCTCCCCCAGCGTAGCCACCCGTCCATAGCCGGTGAAGGCCACGAACATAAGGGCAGCGGCAGGCAGAAGGTCTGGAAGACGCTCGCTTCCCATCGCCCCTCGCCAATGTTCGGGATGAGCGCTTATGGCAGGTGAGCCAAGAACCACGAAGGCCAGTAAAGCCGCCAACACGACGCCCAAGATGCACGCATTCACCACATTGCTGCGCCGCATTCCGGTAAGCGTCACGCCCGTGACGACGCCAACCGTGAGCAACGCTGCGGGGATGGAATGGTCGGGGGCCACGTAGAGGGCGAATCCCAAGGCCGCCGTAGCGGCAGAGGCGGACTTGGCACAAAGAAAGGTCCAGCCCGCGACGAAACCGAGGGTGGGGCTCAGCCATCGGTGTCCGTACTCGTAGGTCCCCCCACTCACTGGATGATTGGCGGCGAGTTGGGCGCTGCTGAGACCGTTGCAGACAGCCACCAACCCCGCCAACAAGATGGCCGGCAACACCATCGGCCCCGCAATGCCTGCCCCGATGCCGAGGCTCACAAACACGCCCGCTCCGATGATCGATCCCAGTCCCAGCATCACCGCGCCAGGAAGGCCGATAACACGCTTCAGCTTGGCTTCTCCTTTACCTCTGGACACGACCCATATCGTCTTGGAAACTACAAATCGATTCAAGCCAAAGCGAGCCGTAAAGATATATTCGAGACCGAGGATAAGGTCGTCCTCATCACAGGAACTGAAACGGCAGGAGTCACTCTAAGAGACACCTTGAATTTCCCCGAGAACCTTTTGGGCGGCGTTGTGGCCGGGGATACCGCTGACGGCGCCGCCACGGCGAGCGGACGACCCGCATAGGTAAATATTGGGGAAGGCAGTCTCGACTCCCCATTGACCGACCTCTTCCTCGGTTTGTGCAAAGGGCCATGAGAGGTCCCCGTGAAAGATGTTTCCTTTAGGCAAATGGATTTTCCTTTCCAGGTCCACGGCACTCATGGCTTCCACACACGGATTGCCTCGGACGTCCGTTGCGATGCACTCCTCGATGGGTTCGTCGAGGTATTGGTTGAGCCCAGACAGGTATCTTCGCAGAGCGAGTTCGCGGGTCTTTTCGTTGTCATCCTCGAACAGGCGATAGGGCATGTCCAAGCCAAATAGGGTGAGAGAGTGGAAGCCTTGGGCCCGTAGTTCCGGTGATAGAATGGAAGGATCGGTAAGCGTGTGGCAGTAGGTTTCGCCGGCCAGATTCTCGGGCATCTTCCCGGCGTTCGACGAATTGTATCCTGCCTGCATTTGTTCGTAGCCCTCGTTGAAGTGAAAGGTTCCCGCAAATGCCTCCTGCGGAGAATGGTTCTTCGAGCGGAGACGAGGTAGTTTATGCAAGAGCAAGTTGACCTTGAAGCCAGCTCCCTCGTCGATGGATTCAGCGGCGACGGGTATATTGGTCAAGCGGCCCAGTTCCTGGGCGGAGGCGTTGCAAAGAACGAAACGAGCTTCCACCTCAAGCTCTTTTTCCTCGAACGAAAAAGCCACGGTCGTTCCGCTGGAATCGGACTGAATCGAAAGGACGCGCGAATCCTCACAAACCGTGACCTTGCCGCTGGAGCGGGCTACTCGCTCCAACTCGTCGACCAACCGTCCCATGCCTCCAACGGGCACTCTCCACTCGCCTGTCCCCCGCCCGACGACGTGATAAAGAAAACAACGATTCTGGAGCAGGGAGGGGTCGCTCGGATGAGTAGATACGCCAATCTTGGCGTCGGTGAAGACCAGTCCGCGCAAGGTGTCGTTTGCGATTTTTTCCTCAATGACCGTCCCCAGCGGTTCTTCTATGAATGCCTGGCGAACGAGACTGTCGAGCCCGCCGAGCATGACTTCCCTCGAAACAATTGGCTTCAGCAGACTGGGCCAGACCACGGAAGCCATTTGCTCCTGCATGGCCAAGAGTTCCAAGTAGCCGCGGTAGTCGGAATCGCCGCCCGTCAGGGAGACGATAGCTTCGCGATTTCGGTCCGGGGCATCGTTGGCAAGCAACAGGCCCGTCAGCTCTCCGGCCTCAAACCCGGGGGTGTAGGAAGCCATCCGACGCGACTTCAACCGCAACCTCAGGCCAAGGTCGTCGATGATTTTTTGCGGAAACAGGCTGACGAGGTAGGAATAGACGGAAAGTTTGGCCGAGACCCCTTCGAAGGGGAAGGCGGACCGGGTAGCGCCTCCCAGTTCGGAATTTCGCTCCAAGACCAACACCGACAACCCAGTTTGGGCCAAGTAGCAAGCCGCCACCAAGCCATTGTGCCCGCCACCCACGACGACGACATCATACCTCTGCCCGGGAACCTCCATACGTGAAAGAGAACGAAGGCGTAGGTGCCTCCGGCATTTGGGCAAGAACCTTTAGGCGTAGGGCTCAGCCCAGCACTTCGGTAAGGTCGGCGGTGCTGTCGGCGAACTTGTCCGTGGGGCGGGAGAGCTGGTTGGCGATGGTGACGAAGAGATTGGCAAGGGGGACGTCGTCGCCGTAGCTCAGGTGGGATCCGTGTTGGAAGCCCAGATTCTTGCCCCCGCTGAGGACGATGGGGTAGTTGATGGCGCGGTGGGTTTTGCTGGTGGCGCAACCGTAGAAGCAGAGGGTGTTGTCGAGGAGGGTGCCGTCGCCTTCCTGGATGGAGTCGAGCTTCTTGATGAAGTCCGCGTGGAGGTCGTTGAGGAAGGCGATATACTTGGCAACGTCGCCGTAGTTCTTCTTCTCATGAGAGAGTTTGTGGGAGGAGTTGCCCAGGCCGAGGGCGGCGGGGAAGCGGTCGGTGAGGCCGCCTTCTTCGCACCCGGTCTGGAAGGTGGCGACGCGGGTGACGTCCGTCCGGAAGGCCAGCGCCGTCAGCTCGTACATCACGGAAAGGTACTCCCTGGGGGAAGTGAGATTGACGGAGAGGTCGAGGATGCCGGGGTCGACCTTGGGCTTGGGGGTGTCCTGCCACAGGATGGAGCGTTCGGTGAGTTTTTCGACTTCGCGGACGGAGGCGAGGTACTCGTCCATCTTGCGGCGGTCGTTGGAGCCGAGTCGGCGGTTGAGGTCTTTGGCTTCGCCGAGGATTTCGTCGAGGATGCTGCCCCGGCTGGCGAGGGCGTTGCGCTCGGCTTCGGTGGGGGCGCCGAACATGCGGCGGAAGATTTCAGCCGGGTTATTGAGGGCGGGGATGGGGCGGCCCGCCCGGTCGAAGGAGAGGGTGGAGGAACGGTAGGGGCGGTTCACGCCGCCGAAGGAGGAAAGCACCATTGACTGGAAGCGGGTGTCCTTGCCGAGGCTTAGGGCGACGTGCTGGTCGATGGAGATGGACTGCTTGTCGTAGGTCTTGAGGAGGTCGGCCCCGGTGAGGAAGTAGTCGGCGCCCT
>CAXGVD010000078.1:0-9088 GCA_964012695.1 uncultured Opitutia bacterium | reverse complement strand
TCCATGTCAGAGTGATACAGGCGAAGGTGACGAGACGACGAAAACATACGCCCGCGAGGGAGTTTGACAGTTCGGCGAAACGAGCGTTTTCCCATGCTCGCAAAAGGTGGTTGGAGGCGATGAGGACGCCGTGGCACAAACCCCATGCGACGAAGGTCCAAGAGGCCCCGTGCCAGAGTCCTCCCAAAGCCATGACGATGAAAACGTTTACCATCCCTTGGGACACGCCCGCACGATTTCCGCCGAGGGGTTTGTACAGGTAGTCCCTGAGAAACTCCGAGAGGGTCAAGTGCCAGCGGCGCCAGAAGTCGATGAAGCTCAACGCCTTGTAGGGCGAATCGAAGTTCAACGGCAAGCGAAGGCCGAAGAGAAGTCCCAAGCCGATAGCCATCTCGGAGTAGGCTGAGAAATCGAAATAGATTTGTAGGCCGAAGGCGGTCGTGCCCGCCCAAGCTTCCGCGAACGACAGCGTAGTGCCGTCGCGGGCGGCGGCGAAAATGCCGTCCGCGAGAGGGCGGATGCCGTCGGCGAGGCAGGTTTTCTTGAACAACCCGATGGAGAAGAGACAAAGACCCGTCCATGCGGATGCCCGGGACAACCGGCCCAAGGCTCCGTCCACAATCTGCGGCAGGATCTTTTGGTAACGCACGATGGGGCCCGCGATTAGTTGGGGGAAAAAGGTGACGAATAGACAGTAGCGGCCAAAGGTGGGAGAGGAGAATTTGCCTTTTCGCAGATCGACGAGGTAGGCGATTTGTTGGAAGGTGAAGAAGGAAATCGCGAGCGGAAGGGCGATTCCCGAACGCAGGGCGGGGCCGTCGGTCAGTTCGGAAAAGGTTGCGAGGAGGAGGTCGGCGTACTTGAAGATGCCTAGAAGCAACAAGTTCAGGGCGATGCCGGCAATGAGTAGAGTCCGCCCCTCGCGTCCGCTTCTGCGGTTTTCAATAGAACGCCCCAACAGGTAGTTCAGGACAACCGAGCCAAGCAGGAGCGGCACGTGCTCCCAACCATGGAAACCGTAGAAGAAGACCGAACAAAGCGTCGCCCAAACAAGGGCGCTTTTGGGGCTGAGGCGTCGCAGCACCAGTACGCCGACTAGGGCCGTCGGCAAAAACAGGAAAAGAAAGACTTGCTCATGAAAGAGCACGGAGAACGGGTGGCTATTTCAGACTTCGGCCTAGGAGAGGAGCGCTAAGAAAGGAAGGAAACGGATTCTTTTCATCAAAAGCGTAGTGGAACTATGCCCCCGCATGAGGAGAACGTCCATGCTTTTCAGGTTCTAGGGGCATGGATCGGCCCTGTGCAAAAAGGGGTGTTCGACCAATGTTTCCCCAGTTTTTGCGGCTCTTGACATAAGGTGGGTTAAAACTTCCCCATGAACAAGCCCAACCACTTTTAACTCACCATAAAGACCATCAAAACACTGAAGAACTACTTGACCTCCACCACAAGCATCTGCTTGTCCCGTTGACGGTTAGTCACCTTGACTAACACTGGGTAGGCGGACGCCGATCTGCCCTTTGACTTTGTTGTGGAAGGGGTCAACTATCTCTGGATATTCATCTCCCCTATGCTCGTCTTCATCATGCAGACTGGCTTCAAGTGTTTCCAGGTGTATATGTTGCGGGAAAAGCACGGTCGATTATATGGCCTTCGCCCTCGAAGCCCTCAAGGGATCCTGAGCCAAGCCTTCGCCCGATTTTTTCGGCTTCTTTATCAGCGGGTGAGGGCGTCAAGGTTTGTTCGGGAGGAAGTGGCGGACGAGGGTCCAGAGGAGAACGGGTACGGCGGCACTAAGGGCGAGGGCGAGGAGGGGGTGTTCTCGGGCCGACTCTGTGGAGCCGAGCCAAGCGTAGGCGAAGGCGGTGGGGAGGCAACCGCAGGCGAGGGCGGCGAAGTAAATTTTAGGCGGCATTCGGACCAGACCCGCGAAACAGCTTAGCAGTTCGGGGAGCAAAATCGTCCAGCGGGAGAGGGCGATGGCCCAGGGTCCCGAACGGGCGAAGAAACGTCGCCCCGTGGCTAGGCCGGTTTCTCCGGCGAGGAAGCGGGCCACCCGTTCGTTGGCCAGCCTGCAGGTTCCGTAGCCTACGGCACCGGCCAGAAACAGGCCGATGAAGCCATAGGCTCCGCCTTGCAACGGGCCGTAGGTCATTCCGAGGGCGGCGATGGCGGCGGTGGAGGGTATGGGCAGGAACGCGTCCAGGGCGAGTAGGCCGACCACGAGTAACCAGCCGTTCGGGCCGAGTGCCTTCGGCACGCCGTCCGAGGTGAAGAGCGTCTCGAAGTTCCCCCCCCAAAGGAAGAAGGAGCCGATCATCAGGGCTGAAGCCGCCAAGCCAGAAAACAGCACGCGCATGTGAGGCGCCCTTCAGCGGGGTGTTGGCTGGGTTCCGTCCGCTTTCCGTTTTCGAAACAAGCAGCTAGCGATTCGCCTTGATGAAGGCGTCTATGGACGGCTTGCCTTTCAGGCCCCGCAGCCAGCCGAGTTCGGCGAGGAATTGGTCGGTGGCGAGCATGGTGTCCCGAAAGGGTTTGTTGTCGAAGCGTCCCCAGTTGAAGAAGCCGTGGGGCATGTCCTCGAAGGCGTGGAGCTTGCAGGGAGCGCCCAGCTTTTTGGCTTGTTTCTCGTAGAGCCGGACGGTGCGGAAGTCCACGGCGTCGTCCTTCTTTCCGTGGAAGATGAGGGTGGGGGGAGCCTCCTTGGCGAGGTGGTGGTAGGGGGAGATTTTCATAGGGTCCGTCCCGGCCCGCTCGCGGCGGGAGGCTTCCTTTTCGGGAGGGAACTTGTATTCGGGAACGCTGGCGAGGAGGACTGCGGGGTTGAAGAGGAGGAGGGCGTCCGGGCGGGAGGAGACGGTATGGTCTTCGCCCTTGGCCTCGAAACCCGGAACGGTTCCCACGGCGGCGGCCACGTGTCCGCCCGCGGAACCTCCGCCCGCCGCAATCTTGTTCGGGTCCACGCCCAGACGCTCGGCGTTGGCCCGCATCCAGCGGACTGCGGACTTCCCGTCCTCCACGCAGGCCGTGGCCTTGGTGCCGTGGCGGGTGGAGACGCGGTAGTCGGCGGTGACGGCCACCACGCCTCGGGAGGCGAGGTAGCGGCATTGCGGAGCGAACTGGGCGGGGTTGCCGCTGCGCCAGCCTCCGCCGAAGAAGAAGACGACGGCGGGCTTCTTCCCGCTGGAAGATTTTGGCTCCTGCGGCGAGAAAATCCAGAGCTTCAGCTTTGCCTCGCCCGCGGTCTTGTAGGTTTCTTCCCGGGCGTCCGGCAGGACGGGCGGGTAGGCGGGTTTGGCGGCGGCGACCTCGCCGGCGAGGGCCGCGAACGCGAGGAGAGGGTGGGGGATGAGACGACGAGGAATCATGGTGGCGAAGGTTTGCTTGTGGTGGCGTCCGCAGGCGAAGACGGAAAAATGGAGAGTCCCCTCTTCCCACGGTTGAGGCGAGGGTGGCAAGCGAAAGGCGGGACTCGAAGATAGGAATTGCCGAAAGGCGGCGGAGTTCGTTTACTTGCCCGTGGTTACGCTTCAGCCGTTCCACAGTCCAACCTCTTATCCATTCATGAGCGTCATCCTGTCTTCCTATTCGCACGCCCAGATCCTCGGCGCCGGCGTTTTTGAGGCCCAATGGCTCGATCGCGCCTTCCTCGGCAATCCGCTGAAGGACTGGTTCGTCGCCATGCTCATCGTCTTGGTAGCGGTTCTGGCGGCTCGGACCCTTTACTGGTTCATCGAAAAGTACGTCAAGCGAGTCACGGAAAAAACCAAGACCAAGTTGGACGACCTCATCGTCGAGACCTTTGAGAAGCCCCTCGTCTTCGCCGGCGCACTCGCCGGAGCGTGGTTTGCCCTGCGTTTTCTCGACTTCTCCGCCTATCCCGCCGCCGACCTCTGGCTTAATGGCTTCTTCTCCGTCCTCATTACCCTTCTTGGGGCATGGCTCGTCTGTCGGGTGCTTGAAGCCATCCTCGACGAGTACGCCGCCCCCTACTTCGAGAATACTGAGACCGACCTCGACGACGTCCTTCTCCCCATCGCTCGTCGCGGTCTCCGCACAATCGTCTGGGTCTGTGCCGTCATCATGGCCCTCGACAATGCCGGCTACGATATAACCACGGTCCTTGCCGGCCTCGGCGTGGGCGGCCTCGCCTTCGCCCTCGCTGCCAAGGATTCACTCGCCAACCTCTTCGGCGGCTTCACTATCTTCACGGACAAACCCTTCGGCCTAAAGGACCGCATCAAGGTCGACGGCTTCGACGGCACGGTCAAGGAAATCGGCCTTCGCAGCACCCGCATACAAACCCTCGACGGCCGCATGGTCACCATTCCCAACGCCAACATTTCCGACAAGGCCATCGAGAACGTTTCCTCCGAGCCAAACCGCAAGGTCGTCCTTAACCTTGGGCTCACCTACGACATGGACGAAGCCAAGGTGAACCGGGCTATGGAAGTCCTCAAGGAAATCGCCGCCGATTACAAGGATTCCCTCGACGACGACCCCGCCGTCGGCTTCAACGCCTTCGGGGACTTCTCCCTCAACGTCGTCTTCGTGTACCGCATCGCAAAAGGTGCGGACATCCTCGGCGTCCAGACCTCTGTAAACCTCGCCATCCTTCGCCGCTTCGCCGAGGAAGGGCTCGACCTCGCCTTCCCCACCCAAACCATCCTCACCAAGGAAGCCTGAGCAGCCAGGCCCTCCCCGGACGCGCCTTTTTCATTTCCCGTCGAAACCGAGGCGCCTTCTCCATCTACACGCCGTCCCCGGAACAGAGGCATGAAAAGCATCGTGGTCCACTCCGGGGGCATGGACTCCACCGTCCTTCTCCACCACCTTCTCGCCGAAGGCAGGGAAGTCAAAGCCCTCACCATCGACTACGGCCAACGCCACCGCAAGGAAATCGCCGCCGCCCGCTCCCTCGCCGCCGAGCTCGACGTCGAGCACCGCGTAGCCGACCTCTCATCCCTCGCCCCCCTCCTCGCCGGAAGCTCCCTCACCTCCGAAGAAGTTCCCGTCCCCGAAGGCCATTACGCCGAGGAGAGCATGAAGGCCACCGTCGTCCCCAACCGCAACATGATCCTCCTCGCCGTCGCCGCCGGCTGGGCCATCTCCTCCCGCTTCGACAGCGTCGCCTACGCCGCCCACGCCGGAGACCACGCCGTCTATCCCGACTGCCGCGAAGAATTCGCCCAAGCCCTCGACTCCGCCGTCCGCCTCGCCGACTGGCGAGAAGTCACCCTCCACCGCCCCTTCGTCGGCCTCGACAAAGCCGCCATCGTCCGCCGAGGCGCCGAACTTGGCGTCCCCTTCGCCCAAACCTGGTCCTGCTACCAAGGTCTCGCTCTCCACTGCGGCCGCTGCGGCACCTGCGTGGAACGCCGCGAAGCCTTCCAACTCGCTCAAATCGAAGACCCCACCCAATACGCGCCCGAGTCCCCCGGGCCAAAACCCTGAACCCGCCCACCCTCGTCTTCCGATTCCTTCCGCTATCCACCAAAACATGCTTACCTGTTCCAAAACCTACCGAGACATCCCGCTCTCCCACCGTCAACCGCTCCACCCCGGGCGCTGCTCCCGCGTGCACGGACACAGTTGGTCCCTCACCCTCACCTTCGCCGCCGAACAACTCGACGAAAACGGCTTCGTCGTCGACTTCGGCGAACTACACTACCTTGCCGACTGGATAGACGAACACCTCGACCACGCCACCATCCTTGCCGCCTCCGACCCCCGTCTCCCCCAACTCAAGGCGCTCGCCGAAGACGGCCTCCTCAAGATTCACCTCGTCGAAAGCGCCTCCTGCGAAGGCATCGCCCGCCATCTTCACGAAACCCTCGCCCCCCTCGTCCGAGAACACACCGAGGGCCGGGCTCGCCTCCTTGCCGTAGAACTCCACGAAGACTCCAGAAACTCCGCCCACTACGCACCTTGAATGGCACGCGTCCATGACCCCCCTTCCCGTCAACGAACGCTTCCACACCTGGCAAGGCGAAGGTTGCCACCTTGGCAAATCCGCCTACTTCATCCGCCTCCAAGGCTGCCCCGTAAAATGCTCGTGGTGTGATTCCGCATCCACCTGGCACCCCGAACACGTTCCACCCGACGTCGAGAAAGCCGACCCCGAAACCCTCGCCGAACACGCCTTCGCTTCCGGCGCTGAAATCGTCGTCCTGACCGGGGGCGAACCCGCTGTTCACGACCTCCACGACCTCACCCACGCCCTCCGCTCCCGCTCCCTCCCCGTTCACCTGGAAACCTGCGGGGCCTTCCCCCTCCGCGGCGACTTCGACTGGATCACCCTCTCCCCCAAATGGGACGCCCTCCCGCTGGACGAAAACCTTGCCGCCGCCCACGAACTGAAAATCATCGTCGAAGACGAAACCTCCATCGAGAAATGGACCGCCGAGCTGGACGGGCGCCACCAAGCCGAACACCTCTGGTTGCACCCCGAATGGTCCCTCCTCAACCACCCCGCCCGCAAGGAAGAAGCCACCCGCGTCCTTCAAAACATATCCGACTACGTCAAGACCCACGGCCCTCCCCACCGGGCCGGTTACCAACTCCACAAACTCTACCAAGTGGACCGGCAAGACCCTGGCTCACGCCAACCCGCCCCCCTCGGAGGAGACCCCGCCAAAGGCTACTGATCGCCTCTTGCCGCGGCTCTGGAAAACTGCTCCGTTTGGAGAACAGTTTGGCGGCGACGCACTCGAGGCGCGATGCCAAGCTGACGGTATTGAAGGAGCACCAGTCTTCGAGGACTTGGAGAACAACTGAATCCTTGGCGGCGAAGATGCCCGGAGGAGGGGGAGCGTACGGCCCCGGAATCCGGTTTTTCATGCTCGGAGGAGAGGTTTTGAGATACTCCCCTTCATCCTCCGAAGAGGAGGTGGGCGAGGTAGCCGAGTGCGGCGGCGAGTGCGGCCACGGTGGCGAGGGCGTGCTTGTGGTTCCAGCGGTTGAGCTTTTCCCAACCGGAGTACCAGTAAACGGAGACCTCCTCATCGTGGCGGTAGCGCCGGAGGTCTTCCAGGAGGGCCCGTACGGTGGGGTAGCGCTTGCGCTTGTCCTTGCGGATGGCCTTCATGCAGATGGCTTGGAGGTCCCGGGGTAGATTTTTGGTGGGAGCGGTTTCGCGGGGAAGAGGAAAAGGTTCGTGGAGAATCTTGCCGATTACGTCCTTGGCGTTTTCCCCTTCCACGAGGAAGCGGTCGGTGAGCATCTCGTAGAGGATGACGCCGAGGGAGAATACGTCGACCCGACCGTCGAGGTCGGTCTCGCCCCGGGCGATTTCTGGCGGCATGTACATGGGGGTGCCGTAGTTCTTGCCTGCGGGGGTGATGCAGGGGTCGATGGAGGGGGAGGCGGGTTCCTCGGAGGGTTCCTTCCCTTCGTCCTCTTCGGCGAGGACCTTGGCGAGGCCCCAGTCGATGACCACGACCTCCCCGAATTCCCCGACGAGGACGTTGGCGGGCTTGAGGTCCCGGTGGATGACGCCGTGCTCGTGGGCGTAGGCCACGGTCTGGCAGACTTGTATGAGGACGTCCAGTAGACGGGGGAGGGGGAAGTTTTCGAGGGCGTCGGGTACTTCATGGCGGACGTCCAGAAGGATGGCCCTAAGGTCTCGCCCCTCGACTTTCTTCATGGTGAAGAAGAGGTGGCCTTCCCGGTCACGGCCAAGTTCGTACACGGGTAGGGTGCCCGGGTGCTGGATGTTGGCGGTGACGCGGGCTTCCCGGAGGAAGCGGCGGGCCTCGATTTCGTCGTCGCGGAGATCGTCGTGGAGGGTCTTGTAGGCTACCGTACGGCGTAGGTTCTTGTCCCGGGCGAGGTAAAGCTTGGCGGTGCCGCCTTCCGAGAGCGGCTTGAGTTCCCCATATTTGAGGGAGCCGCTTTTCCACGCGGACGGCAGTTCCTTGTCCGTCTCCTCGAGGTGGAAGACGTCGTCCTTGTCTCCCGAGCCGTTTTCTAACCCTTTCACCGGTAAGAAAGGTGACGTGAAATCGTTAAGATTGCAAGGCGGAGAGGGCTGCGGGCGAAAGCTGCCCGAACGGGAGTGATTTACCTGAAGTTTTTCGTGAAGCGGGCGTGTTGCCCTTGCGGCGGGGTGGGGGCTTTCGATTTGTCGGTAACTTTTCCTTTACAACCTATCCGAATTGGAGCTTGTGGGAAGCGCTCTCACTTTCTTCCGCCCATGCTCATAGGAATACCTAAGGAAACCTTTCCCGGTGAACGGCGGGTGGCCGTGTCTCCTGAGAACGTGGAGCAGTTCCGCAAGCTGGGTTACGAGGTGGCGGTGGAGGCCGGAGCGGGGGCCGAAGCGCGTTTGCCCGATGGGGACTACGAGCAGGCGGGAGCCTCCATCCTGCCCAGCGCCAAGGAGCTTTTGGGGAAGGCGGACTTGGTCTTCAAGGTGCGGGCGCCCGGCGAGGAGGAGGCGGGCTTGTTGGGGGAAGGGGCCACGCTGGTGAGCTTCATCGGGCCGGCTCAAAACGAGGACTTGGTGAAGAAGCTGGCGGAGCGAAAGGGGAACGTCATCGCGATGGACTGCGTGCCACGCATTTCCCGGGCCCAGTCCATGGACGCCCTCAGCTCCATGGCCAACGTGGCGGGCTACCGGGCGATGGTGGAGGCGGCTCACGAGTTCGGGCGGTTCTTCACGGGGCAGATCACGGCGGCGGGGCGCGTGCCTCCGGCCAAGGTGCTGGTGATCGGCGCGGGCGTGGCGGGTTTGGCGGCCATCGGCACGGCCCGCAACATGGGCGCGGTGGTGCGGGCCTTCGACACCCGGCCCGCGGTCAAGGACGAGGTGAGGAGTCTCGGGGCCGAGTTTCTGGAGCTGGATTTCGAGGAGGACGGGGCGGGAGCGGGCGGCTACGCCAAGGTGATGAGCAAGGAATTCATCGAGGCGGAGATGAAGCTTTTCGCGGAACAGGCGGCGGAGGTGGACGTCATCGTGACCACCGCCATGATTCCCGGCAAGAAGGCGCCGGTCCTCCTTACCGAGGACATGGTCAAGAGCATGAAGGAGGGCTCCGTCATCGTGGACCTCGCGGCGGAAGGCGGCGGCAATTGCGAGCTGACTGAG
>CAXGVD010000077.1:0-9191 GCA_964012695.1 uncultured Opitutia bacterium | reverse complement strand
AGAGGTGCCGGTCTAGGCAACGAAGAAATTTTGGAGGACTTCACCTGCGCAGAAACAAAAGAAAAATTTCGGAGCATCACGAAAGTGGGGCAGAGTGAGGAGGATCGAGAGGGTTAAGGCGTCATCGTCGAGTTCGAAGGCTATTTTGTCGGACTTGCCATAGGGTGGCCTACTGGCAAGCCGAACCCCGAACACCTCAGCGACTTTCTCTAGCCCGTGGGCAAAAAGGAGATTGTTCCCGCAGGCAAGCTCTTGTGAACTTGCGGTCATGAATCTCGTACGCACCGCGTATACGCTCGTTTTTCTTTGTGCTCCGCTCCTTCTCCGCGCAGGGGATTGGCCGACTTGGCGAGGACCGAACGGCGACGGAACTACCTCGGAGGAAAGAATGCCCGCCCGTTGGTCCGCCAAGGAGAACGTGCGGTGGCGGGTCAAGCTTCCCGCCCCCGGCAATTCCTCGCCAGTGGTGACGCAGGGCAAGGTGTTCCTGAGCCAGGCCACCGATGGAGGCAAGCGGCGGGCGTTGCTCGCCTTCGACCGTCAGACTGGAGCCAAACTGTGGGAAAATGGGGTGAATTTCCCCCACAAGGAGCCCACCCACAAGACGAACCCATTCTGCTCCGCCTCCCCCGCCGTGAATGGAAAGGTGGTCATGGTCACGCACGGTTCGGCGGGCGTCTTCGCCTACGACCTCGACGGCAAGGAATTGTGGCGCCGCCGGGACCTCGGCCCCCAGCGCCACCTCTGGGGCAATGCCTCCAGCCCCGTGCCCTACGGGGACGTATTCATCCAACTCTGGGGGCCAGGCCCGCGGGTATTCCTGACGGCCCTGGACGCCGCCACGGGCAAAACCATCTGGAAGCGGGACCTGCCCGAAGCTAAGGGCAAGGACGAGAAGCATTGGTTCGGAAGCTGGGCCACGCCGGTGTTGCGAAACAACCACGGGAGGGACGAGTTGTTGCTGAGCCTGCCGAAGAAGCTGGTCGCCTTTTCCCCAAAGACAGGGGCACCCATCTGGTGGTGCAACGGCTTGGGCGACCTAGTGTACAACAACGCCGCCCACGCGGGCGACTACATCGTGGCCACCTCGGGCTACGGCGGCCCCGCCCTCGGTGTGAAGGCCGGAGAGAACGCGGCTGGCGACCTCACCCCGAAACGTCTATGGCTCACCAAGAAGCGCAACCTGCAACGCATCGGCTCGGGAGTGGTGGTGAAGGGGCTGTACTACCTGCTCACCGAACCAGGCATTCTACAGTGCATAGAACCCGCCACGGGGGAAATCCTCAAGCAGGAGCGCGTCGGAAAGGACGGCAACTGGGGGTCGGTCGCCCACCTGAACGGGCGGCTCTACGTGGCCAACCTAGGCGGCAACACCCTCGTGCTTTCAGCCGAGCGCGACTTCAAGATCCTGCAAACCAATCCTGTGGGCGAGATGACCCGGGCCTCACCCGCCTTCTCCGACGGGGAGGTCTTCCTGCGCACCTACCAAAGCCTGCTGTGCCTAGGCAAGTGACGGCGCGACGAAACCGAGAGACCGCTTCCGCCCCAACCTCTTAACCTTCGCCGCCGGCTTTTCACCTTCTCTCAACGCAAACCACTCTCCTGAACCATGTGCTTCCGCAAACGCTTCGCCGTTCCTCTCGCCACACTACCACTCCTCTCCACGCCCACTCTCTCCTTCGGCCAAGCCACCGGCTCGGAGGTGGACGAACTGGCCCTGCCGGAGACCGCCGAGGGCTTCGGCGTCAATATCGTAGCCCGCGAGCCCTACTTCATCAACCCGGCGGCCCTAGCCTTCGACAAGAAGGGACGTCTCTTCGTGGGGGCCGGTCCCCAGTATCGCAAACCCGCTCCGGATACGCCAGGCGACTACGTCAAGATTCTCTACGACCACGACGAGGACGGAGTGGCCGACGAAGTGAAGACATTCGCCGAGGGCTTCAACAATGTACAGGCACTCGCCTGGAAGGGCGACGAACTGTGGGTGGCCAACGCCCCCGACGTCACCGTCCTGCGTGACCTCGACGGCGACGACATGGCCGATGAATACGAACTCATCTACACTGGCCTGGGCCACCTGCGCCACGGTCTTCACGGCTTCAACTGGGCGCCCGACGGCCGCCTCTACATGACCCAAGGCAACTCCCGGGTTCAGAACCACGCCCCCAAGGCCTTCCGCGAGCTTATGGGGATAAAGTCGGACGAGCCCGACAACCAACCCCTCAACCAAGTCTTCACACGGGAGACCTACAAGAAGTCCTACATCGGCTCCTGGCCTTCTGCCGAAGGCGGCATCCTGCGTTGCGAGGCGGGCGGTAAAAATCTGGAAATCTATTCCCGCGGCCTGCGCAACAGTTGGGACATGAACATGGACGCGGGCTTCAACTGGATTGCAACCGACAACGACCCCGGCCCTCAACACGACCGCATCTTCATGCCCTTCCAAGACGCCCACTACGGCATGTCCCACCCGTGGAGCTACGACTGGCTGGCCCGCGACCACCTCCCCACGGCACCATCCATCGGCCTCCTGCCCACGGTCAGTGGCTCGGGCGTGGGCATAGTCCACTATGTCCACGAGCATTTTCCCGAGAAGTACCGCGACACCTTCCTCATCGGCGACTGGACCAACAAGCGCGTATACCACTACCCCACCACCTGGGAAGGAGCCCAAATGAAAGCCCCAGAGAGCTTCGAAACCCTCGCCGACGCGGGCAAGACCCAAGCCGGCGACCTCGGCTTCAAGGCCCGAAAGGGCAAGGCGCTCTTTCGCCCCACGGACCTCGCCGTCGGCCCCTCCGGGGCCCTCTATGTGGCAGGTTGGGGGGCACACTACGGTTCCGTTTACGCGCCTTTCGGCGGGGCCGATGCCAAGGCCAAAAAGAACTACGGCCGAGTCTTCCGAATCTTCCACGAGACCCGCCCCCTCCTACCCCGCAAGCAGTGGCTCGCCCCCAAGCGCCTCAAGCCTCACGCAGAATGGAGCTTCGAGGAACTCCTCGCCGACCTCGGCCACCAAATCCCCGCCTGGCGGGTGAACGCCCAAGACGAATTCGTTCGCCGAGGCCCACGCCACCGGGAAGACCTCCAAGCCGCCCTCGACTCCCGTAAGCTCAGCCAAGGACAGGAAACCTGGGCTGTCTGGGCCTTGGCGAGGATGCACCCCCGGGAGGGCCTCACTGCCTTCTTCCGCCTCTGGGCAAAGCCCGTTTCCGGGGCCTCCCTTAACCTCCGAATCCAAGCCACACGCATCCTCGGAGAAGCTGGTTTCTCCTCACTTCTGCCCGACCTCGCCGCCCGCCTCACCGACCCCGAACCCCGCCTCCGCTTCGCCGCCGCTCTCGCCCTCCGCAACCTGGAGAAAGCACCCACCAAGCCCGGCCCTCACGCTCCCCTCCTCGACGCCATGGCCAAGGAGGACGACCGCCTCTCCTTCTACGCACAGTGGCAAACCCTCCGGGCCATGCTCCCCGTTCCCAAACGACGCGCGCTCCTCGACGAAGAACGCCCCGGCGCCCGCCTCGGCGCGCTCCTCTCCCTCCTGGAGGAAGACGCTCTCGACAAGCTCGACCTGCTCGAACTCGCCATCGACCCCGACGCCTCCGTCGCCTCCATCGCCCAATCGTGGCTCAAGAAAAACGGCGGCGGCGCCCTCCCGGGGGTTACCGTCACAGCCCCCCGACGCAACTTCCGCGAACCCGTGGAAGCCGCCCTCTCCACCACAGTAAAAGGCTACGAAATCCGCTACGCCCTGGACGGTTCCGAGCCCACGCCCCAATCCACTCTCTACCAAAACAAGCCGCTCCGCATCGAAGGCGACCTCACCCTCCGAGCCGCCCTCTTCCGCGACGGCAAGCGACGCAGCCCCGTGGCCGAAGCCACCTTCCGCCGTATCTCTGACGCCGAGTGGAGCGAACGCGTCTTCGTACAGGAACTCCAAGTCAAGTCCGGCCGCCCCTACGAAGTCGTGGAAGCGGGCCTCCAACCCGGGGCCAAACTCTACTTAGACCGCCCCTTCGACTATACCTCAATACCTCCCGAAGTCCAAGGCCTCACCTACCTACGCACCGCCAACGAAGACAAAAGCTCCACTGGCGAGGGCTTTCTCCGCTTCGACCTAAACCTCCCCGCCACCCTCTACGTCGCCCATGACGAACGCCTCTCCAAGAAGCCCGCCTGGCTCGACGAGTACGAACGCACCGACCTCCTCGTCCAAACCACCGACGTCCCCTTCCGCTTATACAAGCTCGACCACCTCGGCGGCGCCGTCACCTTGGGCGGCAACGCCCTCCGCTCCGGAGACAGGGCCAGCATGTACCAAGTCTTCGTTAAGCGAACCACCGCCGCCGGCAAAACCGAAGCCACCGCGGTCCACGCCCTCCTCAAGAAGGAAAAATCCGACCTCGAACGCGGCCGCCGCCTCTTCTTCGGCAAAGGCGCCTGCATAGCCTGCCACCGCTTGGATGAACAGGGAACTCACCTCGGCCCCGACCTATCCGACCTCGGCCTCCGGGCCAACGCAGAATATGTCGTTAGGGCCATTCTAGACCCAAGCGCCGATATCATCGAGGGCTACCAGCAAGCCCGCCTCCGTCTAAAGGACGGCTCCGAACTCTTCGGCATGGTCCAGGGAGAAACCGCAAAATCCATCAAACTCTTTCTCGCCGACGGTTCCGCACGAGACGTCCCAAAGGCCGACCTCGCCGCCCGTTCCATGCTCGAAACCTCGGGTATGCCCCCCTCCTACCCCTTCCTCCTCTCCGCCGAGGAAACCGCCGACCTCACCGCTTGGCTCCTCACCCAACGCAAACCCCTCAAGAAGAAGTAGGCCGCCTCAAAGTGTTTCGTCCACCGCAAACCCTCTCCCTCCCGCGCTAGAGTTATTCAATTCATATAACTTTTGCACCACCCTTGTCATGTTGGCCCGACAGTTGAATCCGTACTCCATCTACACCCTCGACCTCCGCGGCTTTCGCTCCTAACGAACAAAACATCAAAACCTTTTCACCTTCCCCTCCATTACCTCACCTGATTTTTCTTTCACACCGAAGCCTTCGCCAAGAACCCGCAACCCGAACAAATCGCAATGTCCTCCGCTCTCATCCTCCGCCACGAAGACGAAGCCCTCAAGGAACGCAGCGCCTGCGGGCACCGTTACCGCTTGCTGAGCAAGGGGGACGAGGGCGTGGCCGCCTGGGCCCACGCCGTGGACGTCGACGGAGCCAAGCCCCACTTCCACAAACGAGCCACCGAGCTGTACTACGTGCTGGAGGGCGAAGGCCAAGTCGTCCTCGACGGAGAAACCCGCCCCGTCCGCCCAGGCACCATGGTTCACATTCCGCCAGGCGTCGTTCACGCCGCCGTCGGCAGGATGCGCGTTCTCGTCATCGGCATCCCCGACATCGACGACGACGATGTCCACTACCCCGAAGACGCGGAAAGCTCCGGGGAAACCGCCTCGTGAACCTACATCTGGACGGGCAGGCCGTCGTGGTGGCGGGCGGAGCGAGCGGCATCGGCCGGGCCATCGCCCAAACTTTCGCGGCGGAAGGGTGCCGGGTGGGCGTCATCGACCTCGCCGAACCCGCCGACGCAAACGCCCTCCAAGCGGACGTCCGGGACTACCCCGCCCTCCAAGCCGCTCTCGCCGGCTTCCGGGAACGCTTCGGCCGCCTCGACCACGCCGTCTGCGCCGCCGCCGTCGGCTCGGGCAAATACGGCTTCCCCTTCTGGAATCTGAAACCTGCGGACTGGGCGGAAACCGTAAACGTGAACCTGCTCGGCGCCGTGAACTTCGCCCACGCCTGCGTCCCTCACCTCATCGAGCAAGGCGAAGGCAGCCTGCTCTTTCTCGCCTCCGTGGCCGCCCAAATCGGCTCCCAGACGGACCCGCCCTACAGCGCCGCCAAAGCCGGAGTAATCAACTTCATGCAATGCGCCGCCAAGGACCTCGCCTCCCACGGCGTCCGGGCCAACGCCCTCTCTCCCGGCATGGTCAAGACCCCCCTCAACCAATCCGTTTGGCAAGCCCTGCAGGACCGCCTTCCTGAAGACCAACGCCAAAACTACGAGACCTGGGCCCAAGCCAAAATCAAGACCATCGCCCCCCTCGGACGTTGGCAAACCCCCGAGGAATGCGCCGCCGCTGCCACCTTCCTCGCCTCCCCCCTGGCCCGAAACGTAACCGGCCAAACCTTCAACGTAGACGGCGGCCAAGTCATGCGGGGCTGAATTGACTTTTTACTTCCTAACAAAAACCAAGGCCGGGCGTCGCTACTTGATGGAAACACCCGCAACTACGTAAGGAACTCAACATGCGCTCGCTCCTCGTCATCCTTCACGCCCTCCTCGCCTTCCTGACTTCCGGACCCGTCCTTCAGGCCAAGGAAAAGGTGGAGCTTCTCGCCAAGCACGAGACTCTCGCCGTCTTCGAAGGCTCCCAATTCCGCCTCTGTCGCGGTCGCACGGCTCGTTGCCCCAAGCAATGCGGCCATTCGGGGGAATTCGCGAACTTCCGCATCGTCGAGTACCTGAAGTACGAAAAGCCAGGCAAGTACGGGGAGGGGAAGCAGAAGAGCAAGCTCATCCAAGTCAGCGACTTCGACAAGAAGCCGAAGGGCGACCCCAAGCTCCTCGCCGTCGTCAAGAACCTCAAGCAAGGAGACCGCGTCCTTCTGAACTGGCGGCACGACTACGTCAACCGCAACGGCTCCTCCTTCCCGGTTCGTCCCATCACCAAGCTGGAAAAGGAACAGGCGGACTGAGGCCGGCAACGAACATTTCGTAACGGAAACGGAAGACATTTACTCCCTCACCTGTCCCGTGCGGGCCAAGTTGCGGGCCTCCAAGGAGCAAACTACGAGAAGGTTCTTCAGCACTCAAGGAATTGATTGATGAAGTCGGCCTCCGTGTCCTCGGGACCGAGTACTGACTGGAATCCGGTCGAGTGGATTTTTTCGACGAAATCGACTAGACCGCCGTTCTCAAGCCCTGTCTGCGGTAAACCGTTTCACTTCTAACTACCTCCGTTGCGCTGTAGGTCGTACAAGTTTCATAGGTCAATCAGGCCCCTTGGAAAAGGTGCTTGCTCACGTACCATTTTCCTCTTCCAGAAGTGCTTTTTCAAGAAGCCGCTCGCGGGGCTTCCAACGAAATTCTGAAACAAAAGCAGGCTAAACTCCCAATTCCTCCTTCACTTCGGCGAATTTCTCTGCGGCGAAGGCCAGGTCTTCTTTGGTGTGGGCGGCGGAGACTTGCGTTCGGATACGAGCCTTGCCCTGTGGGACTACGGGATAGGAGAAGCCGATGACATAGACACCTTTTTCGAGAAGGTTGTCGGCCATCTCGGCGGCGAGAGCGGCGTCCCCCAGCATGACGGGGATGATAGGGTGCTCGCCAGGCAGGATTTCGAGACCGGTTTTCGCCAGTTCCTCCCGGAAGAAGCGAACATTTCCCTCCAGACGGTCGCGTAACTCGGTGGAGTCCTCCAGCAGCTCGATGGCCTTGAGGGAACCCGCCACGATGGAGGGGGCCACAGTGTTGGAAAAGAGGTAGGGGCGCGAACATTGGCGGAGATACTCAACGATTTCCGTTCGTCCGGCAACATAGCCGCCACTGGCTCCGCCCAAGGCCTTGCCGAGCGTACCAGTGAGGACGTCTACCCGGTCCATGACGCCGTGATGTTCGTGGGTGCCTCGGCCCCGCTCGCCCAGGAAGCCGACAGCGTGGGAGTCGTCCACCATGACGAGGGCGTCGTGCTCCTCGGCCAGGTCACAGACGGCGGGGAGGTCGGCAAGGTAACCATCCATGGAGAAGACACCGTCGGTAACGATGAGCTTGCGGCGGGCACCGCACCCCTCTTCCAGTTTGTCGGCGAGGTCGGAAGCGTCGTTGTTGCGGTAGCGAAAGCGAGCGGCCTTGCAAAGGCGGACACCGTCGATGATGGAGGCGTGGTTGAGTTCGTCTGAGAACACGGCGTCCTCTGGACCCAGCAGGGTCTCGAAGATGCCCGTATTAGCGTCGAAGCAGGAGGTGTAGAGAATGACATCTTCGGCTCCGAGGAAAGCGGCCAAGCGCTCCTCCAGTTGCTTATGGATGGACTGTGTACCGCAAATGAAGCGGACGCTGGCGAGGCCGTAGCCCCACTCGTCCAAGGCGTTCCGGGCAGCGGCAACCACCTCGGGGTGGTTAGCGAGACCGAGATAGTTGTTGGCGCAGAGGTTGAGTACGGGGGCGTCTAGGCCCACGCCCACCCGGGCGGCCTGCGGGGTGTCGATGAACCGCTCGACCTTGTAGAGCCCAGCGGACCGGATTTGGTCCAATTCATCCCTGAGTTGTTTCTTGAGTTCTCCGTACACGGCTACCACTCCAGTATAATTTTTCCGCAGTTTCCGCCGAATGCGGTTTGAAAGGCTTCCTCGTATTCGGCGAAGTGGAACCGATGCGTGATGATGGGCGAGAGGTCCAGGCCGCTCTCCAGCATGACCGTCATCTTATACCAAGTCTCGTACATTTCCCGCCCGTAGATGCCCTTGATGGTGAGCATGTTGAAGACAACGAGATTCCAGTCGATGGCAACATGTTTGGAGGGGATGCCAAGCAAGGCGATTTTTCCACCGTGGCTCATATTCGCCAGGATGTCGGCGAAGGCATCCGGTGCACCACTCATTTCCAGCCCCACATCGAACCCCTCCTCCATGCCCAGCTCCTTCTGCACATCGGAGAGTGATTCCTCCGCCACGTTAACGACCCGTGTGGCCCCCATCCTCTCAGCTAACTCCAATCGGTACGGGTTCACGTCGGTGACGACGACGTGCCGGGCTCCTGCGTGACAAGCAATGGCGGCGGACATGGCACCGATGGGACCGCCGCCTGTCACCAGTACGTCCTCGCCCAGCACGGGAAAGCTGAGGGCGGAGTGGGTGGCGTTGCCGAAGGGGTCGAAGATGGCGGCCACGTCACGATTAACTCCTGCCTTGTGGACCCATACGTTGGTCTGGGGCAGGGATATGTATTCCGCGAAGGCTCCGGGACGAGTCACGCCGATGCCCGCCGTGTCCGCGCACAGGTGCCGCCGGCCCGCCATGCAGTTGCGGCAGCGCCCGCAAACCACGTGCCCCTCGCCGCTGACCAGCTCGCCGGGCCTGAAGTCGCTCACCTCGGATCCCACCTCCACGATCTCCCCCACAAAC
>CAXGVD010000076.1:0-9339 GCA_964012695.1 uncultured Opitutia bacterium | reverse complement strand
GCCAGCACCTCGGCCTCCGGCAATTGGTTGAACTCGCGATCCAGAGCCTTGAGTTGGCCCAGCGATTCGGCCACAGGGCGGTAGCGATCCCGAATCAGGGCCGCCAAGTCGAAAACCGCCTGCAAATCCTTGCAGGTCCGGGTCAGCTCGGCCATTTGCACGAGGTTCAGTTTGCCCGCCAACTGGTGAGCGGCCCAATAAAAGGCTCGCAGCTTCTCCTTGGAAGCTAAGTCCCCGTTAAGCATGCCCCTGGACAACTGCCCCAGTTCCGTGCCTAAGTTGGCGCTGAAGTACTCCTCGTCTACCGCCATAGCAGTGCCAAGCATCATGGGCAAGAGCATGGGGTACGGAAGCCAGCGTCCGTGTTCCTCCGGCTTACCGTCCGGTCCCACTACGCCGCCAAGCACCATCCGGTATCCACCTTCCTCCGTAGGGGCCGCCCGAAGGATACCGAGACGAGGAGCCACCGCCGAGTAATCAACGGCCGCAAGCTGCTCGCCCGCGCCACCGTCCGCACTAGCGCTGGCGTTAGTCTCCGGAGACAACTCAAGGTCGGATCGCCCAAGCTTGTAAAGCCTCGGCTCATAGTCGCCATTGGTAAAGTTTTTTCGAGCTTCGGCCAGACAGGCGTCGCGCAGGTCGGCTTCAGTCGCATTGACGTCCATTTCGTCGACCTCCTTCAACACCACCGAAATCAGCAAGCGCCGTTTGGGAAAGAAACGGAAGTTTTCCAACCGCACCACAAGTGGGCCGGAAAACTCGGTCACGTTCGGGTCCTTCAAAACGGTAGCCCAAAAGGCTCCGGGACGTCCTTCCCGCGGAATGCTTGCGAGGATTTCGCGCACGTTGTCGTTCAGGCTTTCTTTGGAAAGAGCCTCCCAAAGATTACCCCGGGTGGCAGCCCGGTTGTACACGTTGAAAGCGGCCGTTCGCCCGCGCGTGAGGCTGAACTTGTCCAGACCCCCAAAGTACTCCTCGAAGGTGCGGCGGTCCGAGATGCTGCCGCCTCCCGAAACCGCGAGCGTGGGGTGTGCCTCCTTACGCTCCGCCACCTTGCCACCGAACGCCTCGCGGTCCGCCGGGGAAAGAAGGGGAAGCAACAGCTCGACGGGGCCGATGTTGTTCGCCTTCAACTGGTCCTCGGCCAAGCTGGCCAAAGTTTTGTTTGTGGCACCCTCACCCGCCTGCTCGGGCGAGGACTGCTCGGCCAAGTCCCGGAGGGTTTCCTCGGACACGGTGGTGAAGTAAGTTGGTGTAGCCAAGCCCATCAACAAGGCCAAGACTGACGCCGGTAATAAAAGAATGTTCCCGTACTTCCCTATCCAATTAAACTTCATCCGCTAAAGCTTGTGCGACTCGGAAAATGGCCCGGAACCGGCTCCGAAGCAAACGGTTTTTGTTCACATCAAGGCATTCTCGCCTCGAACCAACGTTTTCCATTGCGCCGGAAACGCCAGCAGCCTAGGAAATCGAAGCTACCATGCAGTTGCGCATCACCCAGTACGGCGAATCCGTGCTCCGACAAGCGGGCGAGGACGTAGTGGAATTCGACCAAGAACTAGCCAAGCTGGCCGAAAATATGATCGACACCATGCGCGGCGCCGAAGGCATCGGGCTCGCCGCCCAGCAAATCGACCAAGCCCTCCGCTTCTGCGTGGTGGAAGTGAAAGACAACCCCGAGGCCCCCATCCTCTGCCTTCTCGACGGCAAGTCCGTCAAACCCGACCTGCTCATGCCCATGGCCCTCGCCAACCCCGAAATCGAGGAATTGCCCGGTGACGAACTCATTTACAACGAAGGGTGCCTCTCCTTCCCCCAGATCAACGGCGACGTGATTCGGCCCGACCGCATTCGCGTCGCCTTCCAAGACCTTAAGGGGACCCAACGCGTTCTGGAGTGCGACGGTCTCCTCTCCCGTTGCATCCAACACGAGACCGACCACCTCGCAGGCATCCTATTCATCGACCGTATGGAACCGGAAGTTCTCGCCGAAATCAAACCCGACGTAAAGGAACTCAAGCGCAGGACCCGCAAGTGGTTGAAGAAAGCGGGCTGAAGGCCCCCGCTCCACCCTTTCCGCTCCTCCTGCCAGACCGCTTTCCATGGCTCGCAACACCAGACAAGGCGATGTCGTCCGCCAAACCCTCCAGGCCGCCAAACGTCCCCTTACCCCCGCCGAGGCAAACGCCCAAGCCCGCGAAACTCTCCCCAACCTCGGACTCGCCACCACTTACCGGCATATCCGTGCCCTCGCTACGGAAGGCCTCGTCGTAGGCGTGGACTACCCTGGCCATCCCATCCGCTACGAGTGGGCAGATGGACGGGAAAAACACCACTTTTCCTGCCGCCGTTGCGGCAAGCTCTTTGCTCTGGATGCCCACCAACCGACCGAACCCCCGCCCAAGGAGAAGCTGAAAATCCCGTCCGGCTACCTAGTGGAAGGCGCCGAACTCATCCTATACGGAAGCTGCCCCGCCTGCTCCGCTTAAAACGAACAACTCAATCCGCCGAAGGCACCCACGCCCAAGGCGGGATATCCGTCCGCCTCCTCGTAGTCCGCGTCGAACAAGTTCTCCAACCGACCGAACAGGCTCCATCGCTCACCGAAACGATACGAACCGTAAGCCCGTAAAACCACGTAGTCCTCGCCTCGGATGGTGGCGAAGGTTCCACCGTCCAAATCGAGACGGTCCGCCACGAAGCGCCCCTCCAAGCCGCCCGCGAAACCGCCCCGGACATAGTCCAGACCGAAGTCTCCCGCATGACGCGGTCGACGAACCAAGCGAGTCCCGGCGTCCACGTCCCGAGTCTCCAGATAGGCGAAGCTCGCCCGCAAGCTCCAAGAGTCCGACAAGATCGCCCGCAGACTCGCCTCCAAACCCCGACTCTCCGCCAAGCCCACATTCGCCGTCGTCACGCCTCCCCACTGAATCAAGTTATCGAAATCCGATTGGAAATAAGTCAGGTCCAGCCCTAACCTCCCGCCTTCCGTTCCCAGCCTCGCACCAATTTCCCAAGTTTTCGCCTCCTCAGCCTTCAAGTTCGGGTTGCCCCAAGCTCCATACAAGTCATTCGCCTGCGGGGGGGCGAAACTGGTGGCATACCTACCGAAAAAACTGAGTGAGTGCCACAACGCCCGTCTTCCGCTGACGGACCAAGTTCCGGGACTGTCGAAGCCCGAATAATCGTCCAGCCGACCCGCCACCGTAAGCTCCATCACCTCCGCCGGCATCCATCGGAACAAGCCTAGAAGCGAATGGCGCCGCCGGGAAACATCCACTTCGGCCGCCCCCGTCGCCACCGCTTCCTTTAAAAACGCCTCTTCCTCGACGGCGCCACCCAGAGTCACCTCCCATTCCTCAGAGGGTTCCCAGTCCCATTGCCCTTCCAAAACGTTCGAGTCCGCTTGATAACGGCTGTGGCTCCAAGTATCCTTGTATTCCAGCTGGTCCGAGGAATGAGCGTAAAAGGCCCGCCCGCGCCAACCGTCGCCCTTCCCTGTCACGCCAGGCGAAAGTAGAAAGTGCCGCGTGTCCTGGAAGCTGGTAAGGTCGGGATAGCCCGCACTCTTAATATTTCCCGGAAGACCAATCTCCGACAAGTAGCCCATCCCCACGAAATCCAAGCTCCAAGCCTCGTTCAAACGCTTTTCCAAACGAACAGTCCCCTGCTGGTTCTCGTAGTCCGAATTAGGGGCGTTGTTCTCCGTATCCGAAACCGCCAGCCCCACGCTTCCGCTCCAAGCCCCCTCGCGAAAGGCACTCCGCAAAGCACCGCTCTTGGAGCCAAAGGAACCGCCGCTCAACGACACCTCGGAATCCATTCCTTGGGCGGCAACCGGCCCACTCCGCAACAGCACCGCTCCGCCGATTCCCTCCGCTCCATACGCCACGGAAGACGCTCCGCGCAACACCTCCAAACCATACGCCCCAGGCAAACCCAACTGCCCCAAATTATACTGTCCAGAAAAGCCTCCGTTCAAGCGACGCCCCTCGTAAAGAAACGTCACGTGGTCGCTATTCGCCCCGCGAGGGAACAACGAAGTCTGCGCACCCGCTTGCCCCGAACGAACAATCGAAAACCCCGGAACCGAACGTAACGCCTCCGCCACCGAACCCACTTGTCGCCTCTCCAATTCCTTCCAAGGCAACACGCTCACCCAAGGCGAAGTCTCCGAAGAAGGCCTAGGAGCCCGCGCCTCCACAGTAATCAATGGAGCCAACTCTCCCGCAGGTTCAGGGTTTTGACCGAACGCGGCGGAACCCAAAACGAAAATTACGCCCCACCCAACACCTATTTGACTTGCAACTCTCATTAACCCCAGAAGCTTAATGAGAACGGATTATCAAAAAGCAAGCCGCAAAGGAACCGGTAGGAGAAGAAACCCAGCCCCACGCTTTCGCGATTATGCCTTCCGGGCAATTTTTTCGGTTTTCGCCAATGCCACCTAATGTCCCGACTTGTTATCGATGGAACAAACCACCGAGACCGAACTCATCTTAATTCAGCTCGGTTATCAAAGACAGCTGCATGTTTTACGATGCCGCAAGGTCGAAGCCGGCGACACGAAACTCCACCTATCAGTCAAAACCCTACTCCCGTTCCAGGAAACGCACGCAGACGCACTTGGGTGTTTCGATGGAGTGGCCAGTCTGGCTCAATGCCCCAGTCTCGGCATTCACCCGGAAGACAGTGACGTCGCCGGAATTCTGGTTGGCGGCAAGCAGGTAGGAACCGGAGGGATCGATGCAGAAGTTGCGAGGCGTCCTGCCGCCCGTTGGTTCCCGCTCCACGAAGGTCAGTTTGCCCGTCTTCTCATCGACGGCGAAGACAGCGATGCTGTCGTGTCCCCGATTGGAACAGTAAACGAACTTGCCCGAGGGATGAACGCGCACCTCCGCCGTGCTGTTGCCGGTCTTGCCTTCTTTCGGCAAAGTCGAAACCGTCTGAATCTCCTTCAGAGCCCCCGTCTTGGAGTCGTGAGAGAAGACGGAAACCTTGGAAGTCATCTCCAGGTTCACATAGGCGAACTTGCCCGACGGGTGAAAATCGAGGTGCCGAGGCCCCCCTCCCGCTTGGGTGTTGGCGAAGGGCGGGTCGTTCGGCTTCAACTTCCCACTTTTGGTGATTTCGTAAACCAGCACCTTGTCCAGGCCGAGGTCGGCGGCGTAGGCCCGCTTGTTGGCGGGGTCCGGATTGATGGAGTGCCCATGCGGCCCCGTCTGCCGCTTCGGGTTTACGCTCGAACCCTCGTGTTGGACGAAGGAAGACTCCTTCAGACGGCCGTCCTCACCGATACGGTAGGAAATAACGCTCCCCCCAGCATAGTTCGCCACGAAGAGGAACTTGCCCGTCGCATCGACGGAAACATGACAAGGTGCCCCGCCACGAGTGGAAAGCCGGTTCAGCTGCTTTAAGTAACCCGTGTTAGGGTCGATGGAAAAGGCCGTGACCGAGCCCGCCTTTTCGCCCTCGTAGCTTCCGATTTCGTTCACCGCGTACAAGAACTTCTTCGAAGGATGAATCTCTAGGAAGGACGGGTTCGAGTGCCCCCCGAACACCTTTACCTTTTCCAGCTTGCCCGTACCGCGGTCGAACACGCAAAGCGTAATGCCTTGCTCGGGCCCCTTGGCGTAGGAACCGAGATAGACCCAAACGGGCTTCTCGGCGGCGTTCACAAATGCGGCTACGCTCAAGGCGGCTACGGTCATGACGATGTTAGGGCTCATGGAAGGTCTAAAGATTTTAGATAGGCGAAGGGAAAGCCCAAAGCCTAGAGGCAAGGCCTGGGGATTCAATTCGGAAAGGCCTCGTGAATCACGCGGCAGTTCAGCAGGCCCGCCCGCAGGCGCTTGGCTCCGGCGGGCGTGATCTTCGTAGCGTAGACGTGAAGCTCGCGCAGGTTCTTCAAGCCAAGCAGAACCTCGACGGAAGCATCGGTCACGGGCAAGTCGTGCAACCACAGCTTTTCCAACCGCTTCAAGCCCGCCAATTTGCTCGTGCCCGCGTCCGTCACCTGCGTCTCCCCGAGATACAACCCCTCCAGCTTGCGCAACTTGGCCAAGTAATCGGCTCCCGCGTCCGTCACCCTGTTCCCACGCAAGCCCAAGTATGTCAGTTGGCTCATGCCAGCGAGGTGTGCGAGCCCCGCATCCGTCAGGTTGGTCTCACCGATGGGCAGGAGTTTAAGGCTCTTCGACTTGGCCAAGGTCCGGGCACCCTCGTCTCCCACCCAAGTCCGGTACAAGTTGAGCCACTCTAGCTTGTGCAACTTGGCTATGTGAATCATGCCCGCATCCCCCGTCCGCGTATTTTCCAACGAAAGGTCCGTCAAAGCCGGAAAGGCGAGTAGACCCGCCAAGTCCTCGTCCTCCAGTTGCCTCCCACTCAGCGACACCTCCGTAACAACGCCCTTCTCCAAAAACACCTTCCCTCCTAACTCCGCCACCCGACGCTTCGCCTCCTCCTCCGAGGCCCAAGTCGGGCAGGCCACCAGCAACCCGACCAACAACCAGATTCCATGACGCATCACACACAGCCATCCACGTCACGGCACGCTAGGCAAACCTAAATCAGGTTACGTGGCGCAGGGCGTCCACGGGTTTCATGGCGGCAGCTTTTCGGGCGGGATAGAGGCCGAAGAGGACACCGGTGGCCACGGCGATCAGGAAGACGAGGGGGAAGGACCAGGGAACGAGTGTGGGCGTCATGTCCTTCATGGCGGAGGGAAGGGAGGCGTAGACGTCCGGGGCGAGGGTTTCCATGTTGGCAAGGAGGAGGGAATAGGAAGGCTCGCAAAGTAAGCCGGCGAGGAGACCGAGAAGGCCGCCGGCTGCGGTGAGGGCAATGGTCTCGACAAGGAATTGGCGGGTAACGTCCCGGCGCCTGGCCCCGAGGGCCCGGCGTATGCCGATTTCCCGTGTACGTTCGGTGACGGTGGCGAGCATGATGTTCATGATGCCGATGCCACCGACTAGAAGGGAGATGGCGGCCACGATGCCCATGAGGCCAACGAAGGTTAGCCGGGCCTTGTCCGCCTGCTCCATAAGTTCAAGGGGGACGGTGACTTGGAAGTCCTCAATGCCGTGGGCGGTTCGGAGCATGTCGCGAATGAGGTCGGCGATGGCGAAGAGCTTGTCGTCGTCCTCCACCGTAAAGGTGATTTTGGAATACATGTTGGAACCGTCGTAGCCTCGATAGTAGTAGTCGAAGACCTTGGCCCAGACGGTCTCGATGGGAACATAGACGTTATCTGAGAACTTTTCCTTGAAGCCGAGCCCTCCCTCGTCCTCGAGGTCGGTTTTGCGTCCGACCTCGCCGACGACTTCATAGAGGTTTCCCAACAGGTTTACGGTTTTACCAACGCAGTCTCCGAAAGGGAAGAGCTTGCGGGAAACGCTTGTGGAGAGGACGCAGACCTCGGCCTTGGCTTGGTTGTCCTCGTGGGAGAGGAAGCGACCTTGGGTGACTTGTAGATCGTGCAGGTCGCGGAAGTTTGGAAGGCAACCGAGAATTTCCGCCCGTTCCTTGCCATCCTTGGTGAAGACGGGCCGGTTGTTGAGTTCCCGGGAGGGATAGGCGACCTGAATACCTGGCACGGTGGCGAGGATGTTATCGAGGTCTTTTTCGGTGACCCCGTAGGAGTAGAAGTACTGGCCCTTGCTTTTCCGTTCTTCCTCGGGCGGGCGCGAGGAGGAGACGATGAGGTTGCTCGCCCCGAGGGCTCGGATTTCACCTTCGGCCCGGGCCGCGATGCCTTCGCCGATGGCGAGGAGCCAGACCACGCTGGCCACCCCGATGAAGACGCCGAGGGCGGTGAGGGCGGAACGCAAAGGGTGGGTCAAGAGGCTAAGTAGGGCGACCTTACCCAAATTGCGCCAACCGCGCCGGAAGCGACGCGGCGAGAAGAGGGAGAGGGTTTCCCCGCGGTCGACGGCCTCCTTTTCCTCAGGTATCTCAGCGGGTGGACGGTGACGTTCGTCGGACTCGATGCGTCCGTCACTCATTCGTACGACGCGACGGGCCCGGGCAGCGACCTCCTTCTCATGCGTGACGAGCACGATGGTCTTGCCCTCGGCATTGAGGCGGTCGAGGAGTTCGAGAATTTCCTCGGTGGTGCGGGTGTCGAGGTTGCCCGTGGGCTCGTCGGCGAGAAGGAAAACAGGGTCGTTGACAAGGGCCCGAGCGATGCCGACGCGTTGTTGCTGGCCACCCGAAAGTTCCTGCGGGCGATGGCCGAGACGGTCTCCGAGCCCCACGAGTTCGGTAAGCTCCGCGGGGCGGTTGGGGTATTGCCCGACATCCCGGCAGTAGGCCCTAGGCATACGGATATTCTCGACCACGTCGAGGTAGGTAATGAGATTGTAGGACTGGAAGACGAAGCCGATGCGGCGACCGCGGACGTCAGAGAGGTCGTCGTCGGAGAGAGAGGTGACGTCCCGCCCTTCCAAGTGGTACTCGCCCGAGGTGGGGCGGTCGAGACAGCCGAGCACATTGAGGAGGGTGCTCTTGCCCGAACCCGATGGGCCCATGACGGCAAGGTAGTCGCCTGCGGGCACTTCCAGATTCACGCCGTCGAGGGCCCGCACCTCTTGATCACCGACTTGGTAGTGGCGGCTAAGGGCGCGAACGCATATGGCGGGGTTCTCGGGCATGGACGCGGGACGGTGGGGAAGAGGCGCAAACGGGGAACGAAGGCCGGCAGCGAAGGCGCCCGGCGTCAGGCACGAACCCGGTCAGCGGGAAACGAGGCCTCCTTCGGCGTATGAGGGGGAACCCTTCGGTTGGCCAGGGGCATTGGGAAAGATGACGCTTTCTCGAAACTCGATAGCGTTGACGACGATGCGTTCGCCTTCCTCCAACCCCTCCAGCACCACGGCAGAAGCCGCGTTGACGGAACCGATGCGCACAGGACGAGCGGTAAGTTCACCCC
This sequence comes from uncultured Opitutia bacterium, assembly GCA_964012695.1. Taxonomy (GTDB): domain Bacteria; phylum Verrucomicrobiota; class Verrucomicrobiia; order Opitutales; family Seribacteraceae; genus CAXGVD01. The sequence continues at coordinate 407 of CAXGVD010000076.1, read as the reverse complement.
CCTCGTCCGCCTGCAAACAATAGGTGACTCCCTTCACACGAAGGACGGAATGAAGCGGTACTTGAAGGGCGCTCGGAATTTCTTCCACCAACACGCGCACCTTTGCGGTCATGCCGGGGCGGAGGCCTTCGGGCGGGTTGTCGATGAGGATTTCGGTGGCGTACTCCTTGATGTGGGAGGTGTAACGACTGACGGAGGGAATGGGATACTCGCCCACCTTCTCGACCCGTCCGCGCAGGTCGAGTTCGCGGAAGGCGTCGATGGCGATGCTCACGGGCATGTCCGGCTTCACCTGCTCAATGCGACTCTCGTTCACCTTGGCGATGACCCGCATGCGGGTGGGGTCGGGCAGGCGAATGATGACTTGCCGCTCGCGAACGGGACGTCCTTCCTCGATGAGGACTCCG
>CAXGVD010000075.1:0-9350 GCA_964012695.1 uncultured Opitutia bacterium | reverse complement strand
AGCGGCGAGCGCTCGCCCTAAAGGCAAGACTCAAAGCCCCGAAGGCAGGATGCGTATACGCCGAACGTAGGCCCGGGAATGTTGCTCGGCAAGCTGCCACCAGTACGCAGAAGCGTCCACGTCGGACGGCGGAGGAACAAGACCCTCCTCTAGGGCGGCCAAAGCCCCAGAGCCTTCGTGCGTAAGGATGCGGACCATGACGTCGATAACATCCGGAAAGGCATTGGCCAGGGGAGAACCCGAGTCGGATCGATGAGCAGGGTTGGAGGTGGCGAGGTATTCTTGGGGGCCCGAGGTGGCGTTGGCGTCGGGGAAGATTTGCAGGAGTTGTCGCTGGCCGGCGGAATTAGGCTCAATGACGTAAGCCCGAATCCCGAAATCGATAACGTTTGCGGCGAGGCAGAAATCGGTGGAGCGTCCGCCGCCATCCGTGAAGATGGGGTTGACAACGTTGCCCGTCTGCCTCGGACCGTTGCCGCCGCCCGCGTAAGCGCCGGAATCTGGGTGAAGGTCGTACCCGGCGTCGAAGGTCTCCTTGGTGGAGACGTCGTTGCGGAACAACTGGTAGCGTGGCGAGGAAGCCGTCGCTCCAGTGAGTCCGTGGCGGACGATTTGGTAGGAAATAGCACGGGCTCCGGAGGAACCGGAAGAGGCGGTGTCCGGTTGCGGAGGTTGGGCGAAAAAGCGGAACCAAGTGCCAGCGGGCCCGAAGCGGCAGTCGGCCAGACGCAATTGGCCTGAACTCATCACAACGGCGTCGCCCTCGGCTCCCTCGGGCCAGTCCCTCGGAGTGAGGCGAAGGGAGTTCGTGGCTGGCTTCGGGGTCGCCCCCGCGTTTTTCCATACCCCGCTGTTGCTCGTGTCGGGAAGGATTGTGGCGGCCATCCACACCCCGCCATCGTTGCGGTAGAGGGCACAGTGCAAGTCCTCTTGAATACGGTCGAGGACGTAATTGGCGACGTCGTTGGTTTCCAAGTCCGCCGTCGTGCGGCCATGGGTGTTGATCACTTGGTTGGAAATCGTGAGCAACATCACGCCCAGCATAGCAGTGACCGCCACCGCCACCAGCAATTCGAGCACGGTGAAGCCCTTTGCGTGCTTCGCGGGAAATGGCTCGGGCGATTTCATTGCAACAGGCGAAAACTAGACAAGCTAGAGGTGCGCCGACACTGATGCAAGCCCGTGGTTGGGCTACAAGGCCCGGCCCATTTCCTCGCCCATGAGGGCGTAGAGTTCGCGTTGTTGCGAAGATTGTAGAAGCAAATCCTCGGCCAGGCGGACGCGCCCCGGCTCGAAGAAGGTGAGGACGGAGGAACCCCCGAAGGCGAACCACCCTTTCTCTTCTCCTTTGGAAACCTGCCTCGGAAAGTCTTCCGAGTAATTCATCGAACCCACGCAAGTGGCACCCACCTCGAAACTCGCGATGCGTCCGTAGCGCTTTGTTTCCAAATAGGACAGGTTCCGCTTGTTCTCCCAAAAAATTGACAGGTTTTGCCGCAGTGCGATGGGGTTCACGGACAGCAGGCACCCGTTCAGAAGCAAGGGAGAGGTGGCGTGCCCGGACGCAGGGAAATGGTAGCGGTGATAATCCACGGGGCACAGCCTGGACAGCACAAGGTCGCCTTTTTCGTAAGGCGCCGCGGCCTCTCGAGAACCAAACAAGCGGGGCAGGTCGAAACGCTGGCCTTTCACGAACACGCCTTCCAGCGAGGAAACGTCGGCAAAACCGAGGTGACGCCCGTCCGCCGGAAAAGTGACGACCTCCTCGTCCCCCTCAATCGGCCGAGCACCCGGTTTCAGACGTCGGTAAAAAAATTCGTTGAAACTACCGTAGGAATCCGCCGCATAAAGGAATTCATCTTCGTTCACACCATAGGTCTCGATGAAAGGATTCACCCGCTCACGGCTTGCCGGAGCGTTCATCCGCCTCCCGTACCACCGTGAAAACCATCCTCGCTTAACCAAGGCCCAAAGGGAAAGACGGCCCAACGGGTTGCCGTAAGTCCAACGTAACCACTTCTCGCCGTAAACCTCTTCGGTAAGGATTTCGCCCGTGCGCCGAGCAAAATAATCGATGGGTGCTTCGTCCATTTTTCGTTTCCCGTGCGGCAAGGACGCCTCGAAGGCAAGCAAAAGAGTAAGACTGAAAAATCCCGAACTTGCCCCAATGGAAAAATTTTCTCTTATACCGAACAAACGATTTCTTCCGAGTCGCTTCCGAGCTTGCCTATTAGTTCTTTCAGCACATGACCGCTTCTCCCGTTGCCGTAGAGGTCCGTCCGGCCGTCGTCCCTCCCCTCGACGCCTCCTTCCTTCCAGCCGTGCTCTGGAACCGCGCTTACAGGCGAGAGGTCTCTGCGGGCGAACAATCCGTTCCCATTCGCTTCGCCTTGGAACAAGCAGACGGCTCCGTCTTTCACAGAAGCGAAGAAATCCTACCCGCCAAGCACTCAGCCCCCCTCAACTTCCGCTTCATCGAACGCCTGCTCAAGTTCCACCTCTGGTCCCTAGGCGGTCATCGCGTGTACTTCGACGGCCCGAGCGACCTAGGCGAGCTTCTTCGCCGGCACTTCGCCGACACCCACACGGGACGTTTCGACGCAGACTTCATGGGCCGCGTGTACGAAAAACCCTTCGAAGTGGTCCTAACCCCGGACCTGCCAGCCGAACGCAGTTCCGCCAAGCCCATCGGTCGGCAACTCGACGGCACCCGTATCGGCTTCGACCTCGGTGGAAGCGACCGCAAAGTCGCCGCCGTGGTGGAGGGCGAAGTCGTCTTCAGCGAGGAAACCCCGTGGGACCCCTACCACCAAGTCGATCCCGAGTACCACCGAGCCGGTATCGTCGACTCCCTCCGCAAAGCCACCGAGCACCTGCCTCGGGTGGATGCCATCGGAGGCAGTTCCGCCGGCGTCATTGTGAACAACAAGCCTCGCGTCGCCTCCCTATTTAGAGGCATTCCCGAAGATCTCTTCGACGAACGAATTAAACCCCTCTTCCTCCAAATCGGCGAGGAGTGGGGCGCCCCGCTCGAGGTCATCAACGACGGCGACGTCACCGCTCTCGCCGGCTCCATGAGCCTCGGCGAAAACTCCGTGCTTGGCCTCGCTATGGGCACCAGCGAAGCTACCGGCTACGTCAACGCCGCCGGGAATGTCACCACCTGGCTCAACGAACTCGCATTCGCACCAGTCGATTACGCAGAAGAAGCCTCCGCCGATGAGTGGAGCGGCGACCTCGGTTGTGGCGTCCGCTACTTCTCCCAGCAAGCAGTGGGTCGCCTGCTCGACCCCGCGGGTATCGACCTACCACCCGAACTGCCCCTCCCCGAAAAACTCGTCGAGACCCAAAACCTCATGGCCGACGACGACCCCCGCGCCAGACGCATCTACGAGACCATAGGCGTCTACCTCGGCTACGGCGTCGCACACTACGCCGAGTTCTACAACCTCCGAAACCTCCTCATCCTAGGCCGCGTGACCAGTGGCGAAGGCGGCGAAATCATCCTTTCTGAGGCGAAACGCGCCTTGGAGAGCGAATTCCCACTTCTGGCGGAAAAGATTGCCTTTCACGTCCCCAATGAAAAGGACAAACGTCACGGACAAGCCATCGCCGCCGCCAGCTTGCCCGCCCTGTAATCCGCCCAAACACCCACCCAATGGCCTCCCAAGACGAAAATACATATCAGGCTTACGCCGAGTCCTTCCTCCGCCTCGTAGAAAAAGGGAAGGCGTTGCCACTAGGCGGAAACGCTCCCAAACCAGACACCGCGACACCTTCTCCCGACGCACCCGTAACCCTGATCTTTTCCCCGCACCCCGACGACGAATGCATCGTCGGCGGGCTCCCCCTCCGTCTCAAGCGTGAAGCCGGACACCGCGTCGTGAACGTCGCCGTCACCATGGGCAGCAAGAAGGAACGCCAGCAACCACGTCTGGCCGAACTCCAAGCCGCTTGCGGAAGAATCGGCTTCGAATTGTGCGAAACCGCGCCCAACGGCTTGGAACGCATTACCCCCGACGCCCGCGAACAAGACCCCGAGCATTGGGAAGCCGCGGTCCGAACCATCGCCGCCATCCTCGTCGAATACGAACCCAAAGCCCTTTTCTTCCCCCACCTCGAAGACTGGAACGGAACCCACGTTGGCGTCCACCTCCTCGTGTCGGACGCCTTGGACTCTTTGCGGTCCGACTTCAAGACCCTCCTCGTAGAGACCGAATACTGGCGCCAAATGGCGGCACCAAACCTAATGGTCGAGTCCTCAGTCGCCGACCTCGCCGACCTCCTCGAGGCCCTGTCCTGTCACGAAGGCGAAGTCCGCCGCAACCCCTTTCACTTGCTCATGCCCGCATGGATGCAGGACAATGTTCGGCTCGGCGCCGAAGTAGTGGGCGGCCAAGGAGGCGAGGCCCCTAACTATGGATTCGCCACGCTTTACCGAGCAAGCATTCGGCGAAACGGTAAGACCCAGCCCGTGTGGGTCGGTGGACGCCAACTCGCCAAGGAGGAAAGCGCCACCGATCTCTTCCGAGATTTGGCATGACTTCCTCTTTCCGAAACCCCGGAAAACCCGACCTGGTCCAGCAAGCTAAAGGTCACTGCTTCTTCTTGTACTTGTGTACATTGTGGCAGGCCTTGCAGTCACTCGCCTTCTTTATGGCCTCTACCTTCCCCGACTTCACCGCCGCCACCAAGGCCGCCGTCTTTTCTTTCCAGCTGTCGGCTCCGCCCAGTTTCGGCTTCAAGTGGACCAAGGCGTCCACATAGGCCGCAAACAGCTTCTTTTCCTGAGCCGTGGCCTTACCCGCCACAATCTTCTTGAGAAGGGCGGGATTCTCCTCGGAGCCCTTGAAGCCTTTCTTCATAACGGTTTCCATGTCATACCCCGCTTTCGCAGGCTTGACGGTCTTGGCGACGATGAAGGCGTTGAAGAAAGCGCAGGCGAGGCCGACGCAGGAGGTGATCTTGAGGAACTTTTTCATTATTGACGATAGTAAGTTCGGTTGAGGAAACTAAGAGATACGACTCCTTGCTCGGTTACATGCAAAACACAACGGAGAAGACGGACATGCGGACGTTTTTATGAGAGGACCGCAACGCGAATTCTTTTAGAAGGCAAGTAATTCTTCAAGGTGAAACGCTTTCGAAAACAAGGAGGAAGAAAGGTGCAAAATTAGAGTTAATTAATTTTATTTAAATCAAGTCAGCACGCCCCTGACCACTTTCCCGTGAACGTCGGTGAGCCTAAATCTACGTCCTTGGAAACGGTAGGTGAGCCGTTCGTGGTCGATGCCGAGGAGATGAAGCATGGTAGCTTGGAAATCGTGAACGTGCACGGGATTGTCGACGGCGTTGATGCCGAGGTCGTCGGAAGCTCCGTAGGTCAGGCCGGGCTTTACGCCGCCGCCGGCCATCCAGAGGGTGAAGGCGTACGGGTGGTGGTCCCGTCCCCAGCGTTTGCGGTTTTTGAAGTCACCCTGAATGAAGGGTGTACGACCGAATTCCCCGCCCCAGACGACCAAGGTGTCCTCCAGCATTCCGCGGGCCTTGAGGTCCTGCACGAGGGCGGCGGAGGGTTGGTCGGTGTCGCGGCACTGGTTGTAGAGTTCAGTAGTTAGGCTGTTGTGCTGGTCCCAGCCCGCGTGCATGCACTGGATGAAGTTCACTCCGCGTTCCGCCAACCTGCGAGCCATGAGGCAGTTGTAGGCGAAGGTGCCGGGCTCCCGGACTTGAGGCCCGTAGGCCTTAAGGACGCTTTCCGGTTCGTCGGAAAAGTCGGTCAGTTCGGGCACGCCAGTCTGCATCCGATAGGCCATTTCGTACTGTGCGATGCGGGTGTGAATTTCGGGGTCTCCCACTCGCTTGAACTTGATTTGGTTAAGTTCGGCGAGGTCGTCGAGCAAGCCTCGGCGAAGTTCACGCGACATGCCTTCCGGGTTCCTCAGGTAGAGCACCGGATCGCGGCTACCTCTAAACTTTGCCCCTTGGAAACGGGTGGGGAGGAAGCCCGATCCCCAGTAGAAGTCGTAGAAGATCTGCCCGCAGGAAGTCCCCTTGCTGACGGAGGTCATGACGACGTAGCCGGGCAGGTCCTCCGAGTCCGAGCCGAGCCCGTAGTTGAGCCAAGCCCCCATGGTGGGGCGGCCCGGCAGTTGGCCGCCACTGAGGAGAAAGGAAATGGCGGGGGCGTGATTGACCGCGTCGGTGTGCATGCTCTTGATGAAGCAGAGGTCATCCGCGATTTTCGCCACGTGGGGCATAAAGGCGCTCACCCAAGCGCCACTTTGGCCGTGGCGCTTGAAGGGCTCAACATTGTCGAGCATAAGTTTTCCCTTGGGGTTGCCCGTCATAGTGCTGAAGCGCTTGTCGCCGAGGTATTCCTCGGGAACGGGCTTGCCGTGCATCTCGGCCAGCCTCGGCTTGTAGTCGTACAAATCGACGTGGGTGGGAGCGCCGTTCTGGAAGAGGTAGATGACGCGCTTGGCCTTGGCTGCGTGGTGCGGAAGGCCGAGTACTCCATTTCGCTTGTCGCCGGAGGCGAGGAGGCCGTCTTTGCTAAGCAGGGATGCGAAGGCGGCGACTCCCACGCCGGTGCCCGATTTGCCAAGAAATTGGCGGCGGTTCACGGCGAGTTGTTCGTCCCGCACGGAGCTTGGCGATGAGGGGTCGAGGATTCTCCAAGGCGCACTCACGCTCACTCCTTGTTGAGAGTTTCGTCCAAGTTGAAGAGGTTTAGGCAGAGGGCAGCCCAAGCGGCGTGAGTCACCGGGTCCTGCCCGGGGGCGTGCTTCCAGTCCCCGTGTGAAAGGAAGTGCTTAGCTGCCTCAGGGTCGGCAGTGAAGGCTTTGCGGGCTCGATCCAAGCTGAGTTGCCAGATCCGGCCCTCCTCGGGAGAGGGCGTGCGAGCGAGCAAGCGCTTGCCCGCCAAATTCAAACGGGCTTCATCTTCTTCAGCTTCCAGCAACAGCTTTTGGGCGAAGGCCCGAGCGGCCTCCACATAGGTAACGTCGTTCAGGGTGGTCAGGGCGTGCATCGGAGTGTTGGTGCGCAGAGGCTTGACCTCGCAGACCTGACGCTTGGCCACATCGAAAAAGGTGGTTGGGCCCACGATGCGTCGCCAAAAGAGGTAAAGGGAACGTCGGCGCAGGGCGTTACCAGCGTCTTGCTGGTATCTTTTCTTTCCGAAGGTGGCCTCGGCCCAGACGCCGGGAGGTTGGTAGCCAAAAACGGGTTTGCCTCCAAGCTCCCGGTTGAGGATGCCGGCGGCGGCGAGGGCTTGGTCCCGTATCATCCAAGACGGCATCCGGAAGCGCGGACCGCGGGCCAAGAGCCGGTTTTCGGGGTCGCTTTCGTAGGCGGCAGGGGAGGGGACGGAGGAATCACGTCGATAGGTTTCGCTCGTGAGAATTGTTTTCAAGAGGGCCTTCAGGTTCCAGCCGGATTCCATGAACTCGGCGGCCAACCAGTCCAGCAGTTCGGGGTGGAAGGGGTGTTCGGCTTGCCGACCAAAATCTTCCACAGTCTTGACCAAGCCGTTTCCGAAAAGCATTTGCCAGATACGATTCACGGTGACTCGGGCGGTAAGGGGATTGTCGCGGGCAACTAGCCAGCGGGCGAGGTCGAGGCGATTGGGCCGTTCCGTATTCGGCAGGGGCGGGAGGAAGGCCGGTGTGCCCGCTGAAACTTGCTCCCGGCGTTGGTTGTAGAGGCCGCGGTCGAGGAGATAGGTGAGGCGGGATTTGCCCATGTCCGCCATAACCATTACCTTAACGCGCCCGTCCTTGGGCTTGCCGCCCGTTTTCGCCGCGAGGGCGTCGTGTATGGGAGAACTCGCCTCGAGTACGGGGGCAGTCTGCGGATTACCGCCGCCGCCATTGACGGGAGTCTGATTAAAAAAGGCGGTAAGTCGGTAGTACTCGGTTTGCTTGACGGGGTCGAACTTGTGGTCGTGGCAACGACAGCAATTGAGTGTGAGGCCGAGCCAGACGGTGCCCATGGTCTCGGTCATGTCGAAGACGTAGTCTACCCGGTTCTCCTCCGCGATGCGGCCGCCTTCCCCGTTTATCATGTGATTGCGGTTGAAGGCGGTAGGCAGGATTTGCTCCGGGCCGGCGTCGGGGAGGAGGTCGCCCGCGAGCTGAAGGATGGTGAAGCGGTCATAGGACAGGTTATCGTTGAAGGCTTTCACGACCCAGTCGCGCCACGGCCACATGGTGCGCTCGCGGTCGCCTTGGTAGCCGTTGGAATCGGCGTAGCGGGCGGCCTCCAACCAATTCCAAGCCATGCGTTCGCCAAAGGCGGGCGAGGCCAAGGCGCGGTCGACAAGAGCTTCCCAGGCTTGAACCGATTCATCCGCGAGAAAGCCATCCACGTCTTCCGGTGAGGGCGGGAGGCCGGTAAGGTCGAGAAACAATCGCCGGACCAAGGTTTCCTTAGAGGCCCGCCCGTTAGGCTTGAGTTTTTCCTTCGTTAGGCGCCGTTCGACGAAAAAGTCCAAGGGGTGTTTCGAGCCCTTCACCGCCCCCGGACGTTGAACGGACTCGAACGCCCAATGCCTTTCCCACGAGGCTCCCGAGGCAATCCACTCCTTGAGCGTCGCGATCTCCTTTGCCGTCAACGCCAACTTGGATTTCGGCGGCGGCATACGTTCGTTCGGATCGGAAGCGGTGATGCGGGCGAGCAACTCGCTTTCCTCGGGCTTGCCCGGAACCACGGCTGCATAACCCCCGAGATCCGCCAGGGTGCCTTTATGCTGGTCGAGCCTGAGGTCGCCCTTGCGGGTCTTTTCGTCGGGACCGTGACAGTTGAAGCAGTTTTCCGAAAGTATTGGAAGCACCTGCCTGGCGAAGTCCACTTCACCCGTGAGCGTTGTCGCGAACAAAAGGGCACCAATCCGGAAACTCCTCTTGTACAAGCTGATCACGACATCTTCATCCAAACCACGTCTGGAAACGCCGGCAAGAAATGAATGGGTTCAGATGTGAATGGCTTCGCCGTGGACGGCGGCCGCCGCCTCCGCCAGAGCTTCGCTCATGGTCGGGTGGGCGTGGATGGTTCCGTGGATTTCGTCCACTGTAGCCTCCAGCTTCATCCCGAGGGCGTATTCCGTAATCAATTCGGTGGCGTCTGCCCCCACGACATGGGCACCCAGAATCTCCCCGTATTTTTCGCCGACGATGAGCTTCACGAAGCCTTCCGGATGATTCACCGCAACCGCCTTGCCCGAAGCGGCAAAGGGGAACTTGCCTACCTTGTAGGCGATACCGTCCTCCTTGGCCTTCTCCTCGGTCAACCCGATGCTTGCGACCTGAGGCTGGCAATAGGTGCAACCCGGAAAGGCGTCGAAAGGC
>CAXGVD010000074.1:0-9419 GCA_964012695.1 uncultured Opitutia bacterium | reverse complement strand
CGGCGAGTGACCTAGCGGGCGGCGGAGGCGACAATTGGGACACCCACCGCGACCACTTCCCCAAAATGAAGAACCGTCTCCTGCCTCCCTTCGACCGGGCTGTGTCCGCCCTGCTTACGGACTTGGAGATGCGCGGCATGTTGGACGACACCCTCGTCGTTTTCCTCACCGATTTCGGGCGCACCCCGAAGGTCAACGGCAACGGTGGGCGCGACCACCATCCCGGCGTCTATTCCCTTGCCCTCGCCGGCGGCGGCATCCGTGGGGGCCAAGTGTTCGGTTCCAGTGACCGAAAGGGCGCCGAACCCGGCTCAGATGCCTGCTCTCCCGCAGACGTCCACGCCACCGTTTACCAAGCCATGGGCATCGACCCCGGAACGGAACTGCACGACCAACTCGGTCGTCCATTCAAGATTTGCGACGGCTCCCCCTTGCCCCTGACCTGAACCACCGGAAGGCGGGGAAGGGCGGTTACGATTTTTGTTTTCTCCAGTTTGCGGGGTCCACCCCGTAGAATTTTTTCAGCATGGAGTGGATTCGGGGCGTTTCTCGCCTGAGGCGCGAGCCTCTCTCGAAGAAGGCTGAGGTGGCGCAGGAAAAGATTTCGGGCTTGTCCCCCTGCATACTTTCGTAGCCCCCGTAGGCTCGGATTGCGTAGTTTTTTCCGGACTCATAAACTGCCATGAGCTGGGCGTGCTCCTCGTCCACCAGCCGTTTCCAGTCATCGTAGTCGGAAGAATGAGGCGAGACGGGTATGCTTTGGGCGATGCCGTCGTCAGCGAAATCGATGACGTGGGCGAACTCGTGCAGGATTAGGTTTTTTCCGTCTCTGGGGTTCTCGATGTTTCGCATCAGGTAGCGCCAACTCAAGTTCACTTCCTCTTTGGTGGCGGTTCCTCCAGCGTGATCTGTTCCTCCAATTTTGTTTTTCCAGAGGTTGATTCTTTTAAGGTGTCGGTAGTCGGACAGCCGACGTTTGACGATCAGAAGGCAGGCTTCAGCCGCCACCAGCAGTTTCCTTTCGTCGGTGACCCGCTTTCCATCCATTGAGAAAAAGGAGAAGGAGTCTACGAAGGTCAGGATTCTTTCTTCCCAAGCCTCATGCAGTTCCTCGGGTACCCAGTGATAGAGGCCGATGGAGCTGGAAATGATCTTGCGCTGCCGCTCGGTTAGGCGTTCGCCTTGTCGTTTTTCGAGTTCACTGTCCAACAGTAAACCGCGCTCGTTGTTTATGCGGACGACGGGTCTTGCCGAAGCGCTCGCCTTGGCTCTTTCGACGAGGAAGATCAGCGCGGCAAAGGCACATGCCCCCAACAGCAGGACCACGACGAATTTCTCCGCTTGTCCGGATGACAAGCAAGCGTGGCCAAGGAAGGCGAGGGGCAATACGATTAGCAGACATCGACCGAGTAGGCGCGTCTCTTTGCGGGCCGCCTTCAGAGGTTGGCCGGGATGATGGCTCTGGCGCTTTCTCCGCCTACAATAAAGTGCCCGTAGGGCCTGTCTTCCATGTCGCAAATCAACCAAGTGTTGTTGGAGTAGGTGTTTTGCTGCCGCTTGGAGCCCGGGGCGATTTCTCCGTAAACTTTTTTCTCACCCCCATAGCTTATCCAGAAGAGGCGGATACGCTTCTTCGAATGATTCTCAAATGTGATTTGGTGGTTAGCGCCGTTGCGGGACTTGGGAGGAGTCACGGTGGAGGCGGGAATCCACTTGAGGATGCCCAGCTTCTTGGGTGGTTCCGATAGGGTTAGGACGGAGAGGTCCGCTCCCGTGTCTACGAGCAGAGCTGGGAGCTCTTTGCGGAGGGCCGTCGTTCCAGCTTCGCTTGTCTTAGTTTGCCAAAGGTAGAGACGCCGGAGTTTCTTGAGTCCCTGCAGGTGACGCAGGCCCTCGTCCGTCACGGTAGTGTCGTAGAGGTTTAGGTATTCCAGAGAGGCCAGGTTCTTGAGGTGGGCCAGCCCGGCGTCGTCCACTTGGGTCCGTTCCAAGTGTAGGCGGCGCAGGTTGGAGAAGTCCTTGAGATGGGCCAGTCCTTCGCCCGTCACTTGGGTGCCACCCAAATGCAGGGTTACGACGTTTTCCAGTTTTGCCACCTTGGCGAGTCCTTCGTCCGTGAGGCTTTGGCCTCGCAGGTGGAAGTCGACTTCCAGTTCCCCCGAAGCCTGGAAGACCTTGCTCACGAAGCCGCCGAGCTTCTCAATGTCCGCCACCGCCGCATCGTTTGCGGCGAAGGCGTTCCAAGCCGAGACCAAAAGCCCGAAGTTGAGGAGAAAGGCGATGTGCCGAATGAGTTTCATGTGGGCCGAAATTGAAGGTGTTCGTGAAAAGGGCAAGGCCGGACGGCTTCTTTCGAAGAGCTTATTCCGTTGCCCCTGCCCGTCGTCCGGGCGATGTTCCCCCGATGTTCTTGAAAAATACACCTCTCTTCGCCCTGGGCAGGTTTGCCGGCGTACTTGTCACCTCGCTCGCTCTTTTCGGCGCGGCTTTTCTTCGGGCCGCCGCCGATCCGCCCGCCAAGGTGGAAAGCGTGCACGAGGCCATCGGCGTCATGTTCGTCGTAGGATCCGGAATGGGGCGGATGGAGTTCAGCGACGAGGAAATGGAGCAAATCATTTCCGGAATTCGTAAGGGATTCAAGTTCAAGGAAATCCCGTCTGAGGTGCGGGCCCTGGAGTCAGAGGTTGATGAAATCATGCAGGCCAAGATGAAATTGGCCCGAGAAGCCCAACGGGCTGATGCCACAAAGGCCGCCGCCGGTAACAAGGCCAAGGGCGCTGCCTTCCTTGCCGAGTTGGCCAAGAAACCAGGCGTACTCAAGGACCCATCCGGTTTCTACTATCAAATCCTAAAGGAGGGTGACGGTCCCGCCCCCACCATGGCCGACACCGTGCGCCTCCACTATCACGGCACCTTGATTGACGGTACCGTCTTCGATAGTTCTGTGGAGCGAGGTCAACCCGCCAGCTTCCCGATGGGCGGCGTCATCAAGGGCTTTTCCGGGGGGCTTACCAAGTGCAGGGCGGGCGGCAAGGTGCGCATATACATACCGAGCGAACTCGGCTACGGGGACAACCCGCGTCCCGGCGGAAAAATCAAGCCCGGAGACACCCTTATCTTTGAGTGCACCTTGCTCGAAGTGTCGAAGTAGGCGGACGCACGGCGGGGGTCTCTCCTCGTGCTTTCCTTGCAAGGACGGCCTGCCTACGTCGCCCTTGACCCAATTCCCTTTGTCTCTCTACCTTGGACTGATGAAAACCATAGACTTCATGAGCTTACTTATCGGATTCCTTCTTGCAGCCACCCTGTTTCTCGCCATCGGCGCGACTGGCGGCACCCAGAACGTGCGCATAGTGGGGGTGGACAAATCCTTCACCGACTGGGACGCACTCAAGGTTGAAGTGAAGAAATGAGGGTGGGCAATCCTAGGGCCGCTCTACTCGTTTCCGTACCCCCCTTTTGCTAAGAAAAAGCGAGACAGGATTGTTTGTCCTACACTGCTTGAACCGCAGAATACCCAAGGTGGAGGAAGGCCCCAAAGTGGCTCAGGCATCTTGCCTGCGAAGTAACCTCTCGTAGCCGTCACGTTGCCCGCCCAGGCAAGGTGGGGCTGAACAAAAGGGTGTTGGCTTCCTTTTCAAGAAGGCCGGACTCCGGTGAACGGGGTGAGCTTCCTGCTTTTTCGAGTTTTTTTCATTCCTCACTTGCGGGTCGGCTGGAATTGGCGAAGCTGGCTCTTGATGATTCATGCCGTGAAGAGGACTTGGTCTTGCGTTGCCTTGGCCCTGTTCGTCTTTTCGGTGTTGCGGTCCTTCGGGGAGGGAGAAAAGCCCGACCCCGAGGAGCAGGCGAAGGCGGCCTATGCCATGGGGGAATACGCCGAGGCGGCGGCCAAGGCGACGGAGGTGGTGGAGAAGCACGAGTGGAAGGAGAGCTTTCACATTCTGCGTATGCGGGCCTTGCTGGAGCTCGGAAAGTACGAGGAAGCCTTAAAGGCGGCGGAACTGGGCTTGGCTAAGGCACCGCGGGGGGTGCGGGTGAGGTTGGCCGCTCGGGAGGTGTTTCGCTTCAACGGACTGGAGGAGCGGGCGGACAAGATTCCCGAGGAAATCAACTTCTTGGCGGGTTCGCGAGCTTGGGCTTATAGGAACGCCCCGGATCTCGTTGCCTTGGGGCGCACGGCCTTGGAGCTGGGAGGGGACCCCAAGCTGGTGCTGGACAATTTGTACAAGGCCGCCCGAGAGCGCGACGCCGATTACCCGGGGGTCTCAAAGGCGATTGGGGAACTGGCCCTGAGCAAAAGCGACTTCGAGTTGGCGGGCCGTACCTACCAGCAGGCCCTGAATAAGGACTCAGAAAACGCCGACTTTCATTTCGGGGTGGCCCGGGCCTTCGCTTCTTCCGAGCCCGAGCTCACGTTTCTGCACTTGGCGGCGGCCCTCGAACTGAATCCTCGCCATGCGCCTTCCCGTCTGTTGCTGGTGGACCTGTTCATCAATCGTGAGGCCTACGAGGAGGCGGAGGCCGAATTGGCCAAGGTGCTGAAGGTGAATCCGCGGCACCCTGAGGCATGGGCTTGGCGGGCCGTTCTCGCCCACTTGCATGGAGAATTGAAGGGGGAAAGAGAGGCTCGGGGCAAGGCTTTGGCGCACTGGAAGAAAAACCCGAAGGTTGATCACCTTATCGGGAAAAAGCTTTCCGAGCGCTATCGTTTTGCCGAGGGTGCGGCCTACCAGCGGCGAGCCTTGGCCTTTGACGCACGCTACGTCCCCGCCCGCATCCAGCTCGCCAGCGACTTGTTGCGTCTGGGCATGGAGGAAGAGGGTTGGAATCTGGCTGAGGCCGTGCACGAGGCGGACGGCTTCGACGTGTCTACCTTTAACTTGCTCGCCCTGAGAGACGTCCTGAAAAAGTACGTCACTATCCGGAGCGACCACTTCGTCCTTCGCATGGCGCCCCACGAGGCGGCAGTGTATGGTAAGCGGGCCCTGCGCCTGTTGGAACGAGCTCACGAGGTCCTGACCAAGAAGTACGGGCTGAAGCTTGAACGCCCCACGGTGGTCGAGATTTTCGAGAAGCAGAAGGATTTCGGTGTGCGTACCTTTGGGATGCCCGAGAACCCTGGCTTTCTCGGGGTGTGTTTCGGGTGCCTCATCACGGCGAACAGCCCCGCCACTCAGGCGGTGGGGGCGACGAACTGGGAGGCGGTGTTGTGGCATGAGTTCTGCCACACAGTGACACTCGCCATAACCCGCAATAAGATGCCGCGCTGGTTGAGCGAGGGCATCAGCGTTTTCGAGGAACGGGAACAAGACCCTACTTGGGGGCAGGGGATGAATCCGGACTACCGGGAAAGAATCCTCGCCGGGCGGATGACGCCGGTGGGGAAAATGAGTGCCGCCTTTCTCACCGCCTCCTCGGGCGAGGACTTGCAGTTCGCCTACTACCAGTCCTCCCTCGTGGTTGAGCATTTGGTTGAGCGCTTCGGGCGCGAGGCGATTACGAAGGTCTTGCTGCAGTTGGGCGCAGGGATGGAGATAAACGCCGCTCTCGCCGAGGCGGCGGAGCCTTTGGAAAAGCTGGAGGCGTCCTTTGCCTCCTTCGCCCGCAAAAAGGCGTTGGCTTTTGGTGAAGGGCTGGATTGGAGGCATCCGGGAGAACCGGGGCCTCTTCTCTTGGAGTTGCCTGGCGACCTGAATGTCACCCTTGCCCGGCTCGAAGCCAATGCCACGGCGGGCGAGGGGAACGCAAGCGCGCGGGCCTCCGCCCCGAACTTCTACGCCTTGATGGAGGCGGCCGTCCGCTTCTTGGAGGAGGAGCGTTGGGAGGAGGCGAAGAAGGTGGGGAAGGAACTCGTGCGGCTGTGCCCTCAGTTCGTAGATGCCGAGCCGAACCCGTACCTGTTGCTGGCTCAGGCCTGGCGGGAACTCGGAGAGTTCGAGGAGGAAAGAAAAACTTTGGAAGCCTTGGCCGCCCGCAGTTCTGATGCCTACGGAAGTTACCTGCGCCTCATGAAGCTGGCCGAGGAAGCGGGGGACTGGGCGGAGGTCTGGCGCAACGCCGAGCGTGCCCTTGCGGTGAATCCCATGGCACCCGAGCCTTATCGTTTGCGGGCCCTTGCGGCTGAGGCCGAGGGCGAGCGGGACGGGGCGGCGGAATCCTGGCGGACCTTGCTCAAGCTGGAACCCGACGACTTGGCGGAGGCCCATTACCGCTTGGCCAAGCTTCTGCGAGACCGGAGCCGGCCCGAGGAGAAGGCCTCGGCTAAGCGTCATCTGTTGCTGGCTCTGGAGGCGGCGCCCCGCTTCCGAGAGGCTCACAAGTTGCTTCGGGAATGGAAGGAGGAACGAGAGAATGAAGAATAAGGTGAAAAGGTTGGCGTGGTTCTTGGGCCTATTGACCTTGGCCGGCGCCGTCGTCGTGACTCGGGGTCAGCGAGTTCCCGTTCCGCCTTCGGTGGACCGGCGGGGCGTTCCCGATTGGGAGCGGGACGCGGAGATGCCCCGGGATGTCTTTACCTTCGTGCGCATCCGCTACACCAGTTGGAGCGGACGCGGTGGCAAGTGGGCCACGGACTACCCAGACGCGGACCTCAACCTATCTTACCGCCTCCAGGAAATGACCTCCCTGAAGGTAGACCCCGAGGGCAAGGTACTGGAGCTCAGCGACCCCAAGCTCTTCGATTACCCCTTTGTTTATATGGCCGAGCCGGGCGACCTCTGGTTAGAGGAGGCCGAGGTGAATGCCCTCCGCCAATACCTCCTCAACGGCGGCTTCATGTTGGTGGACGATTTCTGGGGCGGCGATGAGTACGACAACTTCGCCGCCGAGATGAAGCGCGTCTTTCCCGACCGAACCCCGCAGGAACTTCCTCTGGAGCACCCCATCTTCCACTGCGTCTTTGACCTCAAGGAAAAGCCTCAGCTCCCTGCCATCAACCAAGCCATGAACGGCATGAACTTCGAGTGGCGGCCGGGGCCCGACGACGGTAGTGAGGTCCATTACCGGGCTCTTTTCGACGATAAGGAGCGCATGATAGTCCTCATCTGCCACAACACCGACCTTGGCGACGGCTGGGAGCGCGAGGGCGAAAACCAGTACTACTTCCGCAACTTTTCCGAGCCCAAGGCTTATCCCATGGGTATCAACGCCATCTTCTACGCCATGACTCATTGATGAAAACCACCAACAAGACCGACGCCAAAACCCTAAAGCAACTCCTCGACGGCTACGAACGCCTGCGGGAGGAACTTTCCAAGACCATCGTGGGCCAGGAGGAGGTGGTCGAGCAGTTGCTTGTCTCCCTCTTTGCGGGCGGGCACTGCCTGATTACGGGCGCTCCCGGCTTGGCCAAGACCCTGTTGGTCAAGACAGTCGCCCACGTTCTTGATCTGCGCTTCTCCCGTATCCAGTTCACCCCAGACCTGATGCCCGCGGACATAACTGGCACGGAAGTTCTCTCTGAGACCGAGGAGGGGCGCCGTCTCATGTTCGTGCCTGGCCCCGTCTTCGCCAATATGGTGTTGGCGGACGAAATCAACCGCACCCCGCCCAAGACGCAGGCCGCCCTGCTGGAGGCCATGCAGGAGCATCAGGTGACGGCGGCTGGAAGGCGTCACCTATTGCCCGAGCCTTTCTTCGTTCTGGCCACTCAGAACCCCATCGAGATGGAAGGTACCTATCCGCTCCCCGAGGCCCAGCTCGACCGCTTCATGTTCAACCTCGTGGTGGACTACCTGCCCGAGGACGACGAACTGAATGTGGTCCTGCAAACCACGGCGGAGCCTCCCGAACTTGGCGAGCCCATTTTCGACCCCGAGACGATGACGCGCTTCCTCGCCCTCGTCCGCAAGGTACCCGTTGCGGAGGACGTGGGGCGTTACGCCGTGCGCCTCGCCGCTGCCAGCCGGCCCCGGACGGGCGAGGCTCTTCCCTATGTGGACGAGTGGGTGAACTGGGGGGCGGGTCTGCGGGCTGCCCAGTGCCTTGTCCTCGGCGGCAAGGCCCGGGCCTTGCTGCGAGGGGGCACGCACGTCACGGTGGAGGATATCCGGGCCTTGTCGCCCCCCGTCCTGCGGCATCGCATCCTCGTGAACTATCGGGCGGAGGCCGAAGGCGTCACCACCGAGAAAGTCATCGAACACTTGCTTGAAAACGTGTCCTACAAGGTTTCCTGAATGGCCGCTTCCGTCACCGCTTCTCCTCAGCGAGCGCAACTAATTGATACGCGTGCCCTGATGGAGATTCGCAGCCTGGAAATGCGAGCTCGAGTGGTGGCCCAGGGCTTTTGGAGTGGCATTCACCGCAGTCCCTACCACGGTTTCTCCAGCGAATTCACGGAATACCGGCAGTATGTGGAGGGGGACGACCCCCGCTTCCTAGATTGGCGCGTATACGCCCGAAGCGACCGCTACTATGTCAAGAAGTTCGAGGACGAGACCAACCTGCGGGCTCACTTCCTCCTAGACAAAAGCCGCTCCATGACCTTCGGTTCGGAGGGGTGGACTAAGGCGGACTACGGGCACACCCTCGTGGCCACCCTCGCTTACTTCCTCTTCCGTCAAGGCGACGCCGTGGGCCTTCTCTCCTTCGACGAGGGTATCGGCGACTATCTTCCCGCTCGTAACCGTCCCGGACACCTGCGCCGGCTCATGCTCGCTTTGGAGAAGCCGGCCGCCGGCCGCGACACCAATCTCGACAAGCCCCTCCGCCGCATCGTTGAGTTGGTGGACAAGCGCGGGCTGATGGTTCTCGTCTCGGACTTCCTTGCTCCCATCGACGAGCTGGAAACCCGGCTCGGGTGCCTTTCGGCGGCGGGGCACGACGTTGTGGCCCTGCGCGTACTAGATATTCGAGAGGTGGATTTCCCCTTCGAGGAGGCCTTGCTTTTTCACGACGTCGAGACCGAACGCGACCTCTTCATCGACCCCGCCGCTGCCCGTGCCGGTTACCTCCGCAGGTTTGAGGAACATGCCGAAGAATTGCGGGCCTGTTGCACCCGACTCGGAGTCCAGTTCCTTAGCGCCACCACTGATAAACACCCCGGACGCGTCCTCGGCGACTTTCTCCGCCAACGCCGTCGGGCGGGCCTGGGCGTACGCCGCCGAGAAAACCGATGAGCTTCCTCACGCCGTTGTTTCTGCTGGGCGGGTTGGCCATCGCGGGGCCCGTGCTCTTCCACCTCATCCGTCGGAATACCAAGGAACGCTTCACCTTCGGCTCGCTTATGTTCCTTCGCCCGGACCCGCTAATGGTGACACGCAAGAGTCGTTTGGAAGACTTGCTCCTGCTTCTTCTTCGTTGTGCTCTGCTGGCCTTGCTGGCCCTCGGTTTCGCCCGTCCGTTCTTTCGGGAGACGGTGGCTTTGGGGAACGAAAGCGGTTCCGGTTCCCGGCTTGTCCTGCTGGTGGACTCCAGTG
>CAXGVD010000073.1:0-9423 GCA_964012695.1 uncultured Opitutia bacterium | reverse complement strand
CACTGCTCGTCCAGGGGCGCCTAATCCGAAACATCGGGCCGGGCAATGTCCTCATCCGACGCAAGACCCGCCACGGCCAGCCTCCGGACACCCTCACCCTCTCTCCAGCAAACCCCATCGCCGACCTCACCGCCCTGCGGCGAACCGCCCGTGACGCAACCCTCCAGCCCCCAGCCAAGCAATCCAAGCCCATCGTCCGCCACGGCACGCTCATCCTCATCGGCGGCGGCGGGATGCCGACCGGCATCGTGGAACGCTTCATCCGACTGGCCGGCGGCAAGGACTCCCGCATCATAGTCCTGCCCACCGCAGTCCCCGACCCCATCCGAAAGCCCTACCGCATCGATGAAACCTTTCGTAAGGCGGGCGCGGGCAAAGTGACCGTCCTGCCAGGTCGCACTCTGGAGAAAGTAGAGAGCGCCGAATACCTCACCGCCCTCAAGGAGGCGACGGGCCTGTGGTTCGGTGGCGGCCGGCAATGGCGCTTCGTCGACGCGTATCTCGGCACAAAGGCCCACCCGCTCATGCACGACTTGCTCAGGCGCGGGGGCGTGGTCATGGGTAGTTCCGCCGGGGCTTCCATCCAAGCCGAATACCTGGCCCGCGGAAACCCCCTAGGCAACCTCGACGTCATGGCCTCGGGCTACGAACGAGGACTGGACTTCCTACCCGGCACAGCCGTCGACCAGCACTTCTCCCAACGCAACCGCTTCGCCGACCTTAAAGCACTCACCCAGGCCTATCCCCGCCTACTCGGCATCGGCATCGACGAATCGACCGCTCTCGTAGTCCGCAAGAAAACCGGCACCGTGACCGGCAAAGGAAAAGTCTTCTTCTACGACAACAGAGAGGGAACCGGCCCCAAGCAAACAGTCGTACAAGCCGAAGAACGCTTCAACCTCGTCACCCGCAAACTCGTCGAGAAGCGAGACAAGACCCCCGCCAAAAAAGAAGCTTCGCAGTAAGCGGACGAAGCTTTGTTTTCGGACGAGGCCGACAAGCCCGAAAAACAACCAATCCGGCCCGAAACGCTCCTACAATAGCTCCAAAAGCTTGCCCGCGGGGGAGTCTCCGCCCGCCACGGCTTGGCGTAACCATTTGGCGGCTTCCGCCTTGTCGCGAGCCACGCCCTTGCCGCGCATGTACATCATGCCGAGATAGCGGGCGGCCTCCGCGTGACCTCCTTGGGCAGCGACGAGGAAGTACTTGCGGGCCTCCGCGAAGTTGACGGGCACGCCGAAACCGGAATAGTGATCCTTCCCGAGCCGGGCCGCATCGTTCGCAGAAAGGCCGGACGGAACCGCAGGCGGAGCAGCGTGGGGAAGGGCGGAAGGCGGAGGTGGAACCAAGGGGGGAGCGGGTGGTGTTAGGGTCGGTCCGGGGTCTCGCGGCATGGGAGGAGCTACGGGTGGAGATGCGAAGCTCGAAGGATCGGGAGGCGGAGGAGGCAAAGGAGGCGTTGGCTGTGAGACGGAAGGATCAGGAAGCGGAGAGGCTTCGGAGGCTTTGGCGAGGCGGATTTTATTCAAAATCTCCTCGGCACCCAAAGCATGAAGCTCCACCGCCTGCTCCGCTCTTTGCAAGGCGAGGTTCAAGTTCAAAGGCACGGTCCTTCCCGAAGCATGGAAAGCCGCCAATTGGAGCGCCGCTCGACCATGCCCTCTCGCCGCCGCTTGCTGGAAGTGCTCGACGGTCTTTGCCGTGTCCTTGCCGTAGCCATTCGTTTCATACTCGCCCTCATAGCGAAGGCGACCCGCATACCAATGCGCACCTGGAAGGCCGCCCTGCAAAGCACGCTCCAAAAGAACCAGCCCGCCGGTTACGTCCAAGAGATCGAGCCCCCCGATGCCCTTCATCTTTACCCTCGCCAAATGCAGAACCGCCGGGAGGTACCCCGCGTTGGCCGCAACGGAAAAGTGCCGGGCGGCAAGTCCAGGATCCGGCTCCGCGAGAGGTCGAAGCAGATCGGAACTTAGAAGAATGCCGAGGGCGTGAGAAGCCACGGGATCTCCGTTGAGGGCCATCTTCACCAAGCGCCCCTCCTTGTCCCCGAAAAGGTGCCGGAAATACCTCCCTTGGACGCTAGCGTTACGGTCGTAGTACTCCCCAATCGCGAAAAGACCTGCGGGGTGGCCCGTATTCGCCGCAAGCGTTGCCCACTTCAAGGCCTCTGGACGCGAGAGATTCAACCCCTTGTCCCCCCAAAGGTAAGACAACCCGAGAAAAGCTTGGGCGTACGCGTCCCCACCCTCGGCCAAGCGCAACACCTCAGAAACGGGCACCGCCACCAGTTCCTTCCCCGAAACCGCAAGGCTCCGCCCTCCGGAAAGAAAGAGAAGCGAAAAAACCACGAGCAACGACGGGAATCGAGACGGCATAGCAAACGGACAAGGGTTGGCGCCTAAGCGACGAAGGGCAAGCTTGTTTCATAACGGCTTGCCCGGGGAGAGTAAATCAATAGGGTGCGAAAAACGCAGAATGCGGCCCGACGCCGCACCCGTCCTTCTTGCTCCTTCGTCTATGTCCGACTTCGGCACCGAACGCGTCACATTGCGGAACCCCGGCCGCGAAATCCTCCGGCAATTCGTCATCCACGCCGAAAACAAGGTAGGCTGGCTCAACGACGTCGTTTCCGCCCTCAACGCCGAGGACGTACACGTCATGGCCCTCTCCATACTCGACACCACGGACAGCTCCGTCATCCGCATGCTCACCAACTACCCGGACGAAACACGCTCCATTCTCTCCTCCCTCAACCTCTCCTTCACCGAAAGAAAAGTCATCGCCGTGGAAACCCCCGGCGAAGGCTCCCTAAAGCAAGTCACCAACGCCCTCCTACACGCCGAAATCAACATTCACTACGTCTACCCCTTCCTCGTACAGCCCAACGAAAACCCCGCCCTCGCCCTCGCCCTCGAAGACGAAGATGTAGCTCTGGAAGTCCTCGCTCGCCATCAAGTACGCATCCTCTCCCAGGACGATTTGGCCCGTTAGGTGAAGTCAGGCCACCCGAACTACCAAGCTCAGGCCGGAAAATTGCCGCGCCCAAGAGGGGCTTAATCGTAAAGATAATACTTTTTGGAGGTTTGTCGGAAGCGTTGGGCTCGGGTTTTCCAGACTCGGAGGTAGGGTGCGGGGTCTATGGCGGCGCCTCGGTTTCTGAGTTCGTTCCACCAAGCGGTTGAGCCTACGTGTTTGTTGAAGAGGGTGGCTTGGGGTTCGGCGGCTTGGGAGAAGGGTTGGGGGGTTTCCCAGCGGGCGGCGAGCTTCATCATGTAGAAGGCGAGGGCGGTGGGTTGCCAAGCGTTCCAGTCGGTAATGACGAGGTATACGCCAGTCACGGTTTTCCCGTTGGAAGCGGTGACGGTTTTGATGCGGTATGCGAGGCCTGGAATTTGGAATGATTCGAGGGCAGCCTTCACCTCCGCAGGGGAGCGTCCTTCGTAGGTAAGGAGGCGGAAGGGGTGCGGGGTGCCGATGCCGTGACGAAATTTTCCGAGCTGGGAACCGAGGCCGGTCATGGGGTAGCCGGCGACGGAGTCGAGCGTGGGTATGTTGGGGGAGGTGGGTACCCACTTGAGGCCCGTTTGTGGCCAGGTCATGGAGCGTTTCCAGCCGAGCATGGGTACAACGACGAGCTTCCCGCGTTTCCTGACGTTATCCGCCACCTTGAGGACGCCGGGGGTCTTCTTGGAGTAGAGGGCAAGTTCCCCGATGGTGAGGCCGTGGACAAAGGGTATCTGGAAGGCGCCGACGTAGCTCATCCACTGATAGTCCATGGGCGGCCCGTCCACGTGAAGGCCGCCGAGGGGGTTGGGCCGGTCGAGGACGACGACTTCCACGTCGTTCTCGAAACAAGCTTCCATGACGTACCTCATGCAGCTGACGTAGGTGTAGCATCGGACACCGACATCCTGAAGGTCGATGACGAGTACGTCGATTTTGCCGAGCATGTTTTCCGTGGGTTTGCGGAACTTGCCGTAGAGGGAGAAGACGGGAAGACCAGTGCGGGCGTCAATTTTGTCTTCCACGGGCACGGCGGCCTTTTCGTCCCCGTAGATGCCGTGCTCGGGGCCGAAGAGGGCGGTGAGGCGGGCACCGGGCGCGCTTCGGAGGACTTCTACGGTGGAGAGGCCGGCGGCGTTCCTGCCTGCGGGGTGAGTGAGCAGGCCCACTCGTTTGCCAGCGAGGAGGCGGAAGCCGTTCTTCTCGAGATTGTCGATTCCCAAGGCGACCTTAGGGACAGCGGTGGCCGCGACGCTCCCGAGCGTTGCCCAAAGCATTCCCGCGAAGAGGCTTTTACATACCCTTCGCCCCACACCTCTTGACTTTCTCATCCTTACCCTTGGTTTTAAGTTTCTTCGACGTTCCCACGCCGTTTCAGGAAAGCGTAGTAGGGACCTTTGGAGGACTTGGCGAGCCATTTGTAAGAACCTGCGGCGAGGATGCCGGCGAAGACGCCGAGAACGAGCCCGCCCAGAAGCATGGGGGGGAAGGCGTCGAGGATCTCCGCGAGGTGGCTCCATTCGAAATGGGCCCAATCGTAATCGGGCTTGAGGAGACTGTTGACCTCGGGAACAAAGCCGCAAAGTTCAAGCACGGCCATGCCGATGATGTAGTCAGCATAATAAATTGGCCCCATGGTGAGGGGGTTGGAAATCCACTGGAGTGCCACGATGAGGGGGAGGTTGCAGCGAAACCAAACGGCGAGGAAGAAGACGATGAGCATCTGAGCGCCGACCAGAGGCATGAGGGCCACGATAAGACCGACGAGGAGGGCGGCGGTCATCTCCCGAGAGCGGAAGGACCAGAGGTAAAGACGTTTGCGGGCGGTGCCGGCGAACCACTTGAGGACGGGATAACGGTGAACGTTGGAACGACGCGGGAGGGGCCGCATCCATTTTTTGAGACGGCGCACGCGCCGGCGGCGGTCTTCCAGGGCGGCGGTTTCATCCACCTTCATGACTTCGTCCATTCTTCTTCTTCGATGAGCTTGAGGAGCGTATTTTCGAAAAACTGGTCACCGCAACGCAGGTTTTCCTCCAAGGAAAGGTTTTCCCGGCCGAAGGGAAGCACGCGGAGTGCGGGAAAACGAGTTTCGGCTTGGCGAACGGTCTCGGGGTCGGCGGAGCCAGCAAAAAGGTACACGGGTTTGCCCGCGCGGTCTGCTTCCTCGACGACGCGGCCAGGGCCTTTGCCCCGGAGTGTGGTGGCGTCGAACCGGCCTTCGCCCGTGAGAACAAGGTCGGCCTCGGCCAGTTTTTCGGGAAGGCCCAGCCAAGATGAAGTGAGGGAAAAACCAGGGACGAGACGAGCCCCGCAGGCGATGGAGAGACCGGCCGCGATACCGCCGGCGGCACCAGCGCCAGGCACCTCAAAGAGCTCCTCCCTCACCCCGCAGTAAGCGGCGAGCAAGCGGGCGACGCGGGCGGTTTCCCGGTCGAGGTTTTCGACCTCCTCGGCGGGCAAACCCTTTTGCGGAGCGAAGGCAGCGGCAGCGCCTCGGGGGCCAAGGAGGGGGTTGTCCACATCGCAGGCCATGCGCAGGGGGGGCAAGACGGGAAGTTCACCCGCAAGAGAGGCGAGGTGGCTCCAATCGGCAGGACGGGGCTCGTCGATTTCCTTCCCACTTTCGTCGAGGAAGCAGAGGCCGAGGGCCTGGAGGGCGCCGAGTCCGAGGTCGTGGGTAGCGCTGCCGCCTACGCCGAGCAGGATAGCGGCGGCTTCGTCCGTCGCCGCTCGTGCGAGGAGTTCGCCCACACCGCGGGTGGAGGTTTGCCGGGGGTCCCGGCTTTCAGGAAATACTTGCTCCAAGCCGGCGGCGGCGGCCATTTCGACGATGGCGATCTCGCCCGTGGCAGGAAGGTCGGCGATCTCACGTGTGCGAGAAGAGAGCATTGCGGCGGAGACGTAGCCAAGACGGGCGTCGGTTTCCTCGCCGAGAGGACCGCAGACAGTTTGGCTCTCGAACCTTCCGCGTCCGGCTCGGGTGAGGATGCCGCAAAAGCCCTCGCCTCCGTCAGTGAGGGGAGCCTCGGTCACGTCGACGCGGGGAAGCTCCTCCTTCAGAACGTTGCGGGCTAGACCGCAGGCTTCGCGGGCGGCGAGACAGTCCTTGAACTTGTCGAAGGCGAGGAGGCAGTGCATGCGGGCACCTCTAGGACGGTTCACCGCAACTCCTGCTCGGTCTCCTCGTCGATGATTTTAAAATTCTCGACGTGAAAGGACTCGGCGGCCTCGAAGGCAAGGTCGAGGTCGTAGTTGCGCTCCATACGACGGACGAGTTCGGCGTCGGGACCGCGGAGGCGGCGGAGGTTGTTCGGATGGAGGTACACCTTGAACTTTAGTTCGCGCCGGGTTTCGTTGGCTCGTATGCTGCGGACGGCGCTGCTGATGCGTCGCTGGATTTCGATACTGACGGAACGCGGGGACTTGACGATGCCACGCCCCGAACAGTAGGGGCAACCCTCGTAAATACCGCTGGCGTTGCTTTCCTCGTGCCGCTGGCGGGTAATCTGCATTATGCCGAGCTGGGAGATGGGGAGAATGTTGTGCTTGGCCTTGTCATTGGCCATGACCTGCTTCATGCGGCGGTAAACCTTCTGCTGGTCGCTCTTGTTCTTCATGTCGATGAAGTCGATGATGAGCAAACCGCCAAGATTGCGGAGACGGGCTTGTCGGGCCACCTCCACAGCGGCCTCCACATTGGCCTGAAGGATAAAGTTCTTGCCGTCCTTGCGGTCGGACTTGTGGCCGCCCGTGTTCACATCAACGGAGACAAGGGCCTCAGTTTCTTCGATGACGATTTCACCGCCCGAGGGCAGGGGTACGGTGCGCATGAAGGTTTGCTCGATCTGCCTCTCCACATTGAAGCGCTCGAAGATGGGAATCTTTTCCTCGAAAAGGTTGATTTTGCGCTTCGCCTTGGGAGAAATACGCTCCACGGCGCCGACGAGGCGGTCGTAGTCCTCCTTGCGGTCGAGTTGGACGCGGTCTACATCATCGGTGAGAAAGTCCCGGGCGGTGATGCCGATGAGGTCGGGTTCTTGATAGAGACAACCCACGCGTTTGCCGCCGCCCTTGATCTTGGCTTCGATTTCGTCCCACTGCTGGCGAAGGAGGGAGAGGTCGCGGGCGAAGTAGCCCTCGGGTTTGTTTTCCCCGACGGTGCGGATGATAAGGCCCATGCCCTCGGGGAGGTCGAGATTCTGGATGATGCGCTTGAGACGGGCCCGCTCCGTCTTGTCCTCGATTTTGCGGGAAATGCCGCACTGACCAGCGAAGGGCATGAGGACGAGGAAGCGGCCGGCAAGAGCCAGGTTAGTGGTAGAGCGCGGGCCCTTGGTACCGATCTGGCCCTTAGTCACCTGAATGATGATTTCGGAGCCGATGGGAAAGACCTTTTCGATGTCCTTGAGGGACTTGGCTACCGGCCGCTTGTTCTTGGTGCTTTTGTTTTCGCGAACGATTTCGACGTCCTTGTCGTTGTTGCCCGCCCCGGGCAACATGTCCCAGTAGTGGAGGAAGGCGTTTTTCTCTTCGCCGATATCCACGAAAGCGGCCTTAAGGCCGGGTTCGAGGTTTTGTATGACGCCCTTGTACACGGCACCGACCATGCGGTCTTCGCCCTTGCGTTCGACGCTGAAGTTTTCAAGCACGCCGTCGCGGAGGTGGGCGACGCGCCGTTCGAGAGCCTCGGAGTTGATTATCAACTCGTTGTACTCCTTCTCCTCGTCGCGGGGACGGAAGAAGGCCGCGATACGTTCGCGAATCGGCCGCTTCTTGGCTCGCTCCTCGGCCTGCTTACGCAGGTCTCCTTTATCGATAAGTGTGGGCGTGGGCTCCTGGGGTGGCGAGGTCAGCTCGCGTTCGACGGGTACGGCCGCGTTCTCGGCGTTTTCCTCTCCCGCTTGGGCGTGAGGGTTTTTGTGGCGCCTACGGTGATTGGGTCGGCGTTTTTTGGATTGTCTGGCCATGGGTTGGTTGTGGTTGGGGAATCAACAACCCGACCGAGAGCGCCGACCTTCGCAAAGGAGGTACTCCAGCTCTTGGGCGCAAGCTCATCGGAAGTTCCTTCGGAATCGGTACACGCTCTGCGAAAGCCCCAAGAGGAGACAGCAACTCACGAGGAAGGAGCCCCCGTAGCTGAGGAAGGGGAGCGGCAGACCCGTGATGGGCATCACGCCCAAGGTCATTCCCACGTTGACGAAGACATGCGTCATCAACATGGCCGCGGCTCCCGCCGCCAGCATGGCTCCGAATCGGTCCCCCGCCTTCCCGGCCACCCGCAGGCAACCGAAAATGATCACGGCGAACAAACCCAACGCGAGAAATCCTCCCAGAAATCCCGCCTCCTCCGCCAGCACGGCGTAGATGAAGTCGTTGTGTGCCACGGCAGGCGGCAAGTAGCCCAAGAGGGCCTGCATGCCGTTTCCGATTCCCTTTCCCGTCGCGCCTCCGGTGGCCACGGCAATCAGAGCTTGGGTTCGGTTCCAATTGGCTCCGATTCCGCCAGGGTCCACCACTTCGGGCAGGAGAAAGGTCAGGATGCGTTCGCGTTGGTAGTTCTTCAGGGGCACCAGAGAGGTGTCCTCATAAGCGGCTAAAGCAGCGTCGTCAGGTTGTGAATTCTCAGTGTTGTATTTAAGTTGATAGTAGCGTTGCACATCGAACCCGATTAGGCTCAGGGCCAACACAATCACGCAGAAGGTGGCGGCGAAGAAACGCAAAGGGATTTTGGCGACGTACAAAAGGGAAAAAAACATGGGAGGGAAAACAAGGGTGGAGCCTAAGTCGGGCTGGTGATAAATCAAGAACATTGGCAAGGCAAAGCAAAGGGCGATCTTGCCGATGCCCTTCATCGAGTCCTGCAGGCTCTGCCCAACCTCCGACCTGGCCAAGATGCTCGCCCCCAAGATCATAGTGGCGATTTTGGCCCCTTCGGAAGGCTGAATCTTGAACAGGCCCAAATCAATCCACCGCTTGGCCCCGTAAATCTCGGGGCCGAGGAAAACTAGGCACAGGGCGAGCAAACCCAGCCCGTAAAGATAGTGGGCGTAGCGCATCCAGACACGGTAATCGACCAAGGAAGCGCCGACGTAGGCAATGATTCCCACCAACATCCAGACCAGCTGCATCTCCCACTGCCCCCCGCCCACGTAGGCTTGAGCCGAACGGATGAAGAGGACGCTCATACAACACAGGGCGAGGATGCAGGCGGGTGTAAGCCAATCCGTACGTCTTTCGTCCTCCTCCATCGAAACGGGAGACCCACGCCCGCCTTCGGTCAACACGGCGCCTGCCTTCGCCTCCATTTCGCTTCCCGGTCCGACGATCTGAGCCTAAAATTCGCTTCAAGCAAACACCCGAAAGAACATCAGTCCCCGAGCAGAGCCTCGGCGATCTCCCGCCACTCCATGTCCA
>CAXGVD010000072.1:0-9445 GCA_964012695.1 uncultured Opitutia bacterium | reverse complement strand
CCCGGTGCAAGTTCGGCAGCCGCCGCCTCAGCCACAGGTTGAGCGGAAGCGGAAACCGGGGGCGCTGCCTGGTCCTTCTTGGGCCGGAACTCGGAAACATCCTCCCCTGCCTCCCCAATGACCGCCACGTTCTCCAGCACGGCCACGTCATCATCCGCCTCCCAGAACAACTCCAGCACCACGCCGGAAACGGGCGACTCCAAGTCGAAGCTAGCCTTGTCCGTCTCTATGACGGCGAGGGCGTCCCCCTCCGCCACTTGGTCCCCGGGTGCCACCTTCCACTCCGTAAGGATGCAACTTTCGACCGACTGTCCTTGTCGGGGCATGATTACCGGCGTCGCCATAATGTATTATTCCTTTCGCGCGTAACGGTTGAGTTGAAAAAACAATTGGAAGAAATCAGGCCAAGCGTACCTTGAGCCCCCGCTTACGCAGGGCCTTGGCGAAGGAAGCCGGCAATTGCTTGTCGCTGATGAAAACGTCTACCGCCTCCGGCTCGGCCACCCTCGCGAAGGCCACCTTTTCCGCCTTGCCGGAGTCCGCCAGCAAAATCACCTGGCGGGCCTGCTCCTGCACCAGCGCCTTCACATGGGCCTCATTCGGGTCCGTCGTAGTTAGCCCGTCTTCCAAGCTGAACCCCATCGTGCCCATGAACGCCTTGTCAACACGCACCCGATCCAGGACCGAACCCGCCAGCGGCCCCACTATGGTCTGGCTCAACCGACGCAACTCTCCACCCGTCAGGATCACCCGAGGCCCAGCCTCCGCCAACTCCCCCGCCGCACGCAAAGAATTCGTCACTACCGTCAGATCGGAACGCGAAGCCAGCAAACGGGCCAACTGCAACACCGTGCTCCCTCCGTCCAAATAAACGGAGTCCCCCGGATTCACCAGCTTTACCGCTTCCTCCGCAATGCGAAGCTTCTCCCTCGAAGCCATCCCCGCCTTAGCGTCGAACACCACCTCCTCCAAGCGGCTCTCCAAGCTCATCGCCCCGCCATGCACGCGCCGAATTCGCCCCTCCTCCTCCAATACTTCTAAATCCCGCCGCACCGTAGCGACCGACACCTTCAAGTCTCGACGCAAGTCCTGGACGCGAGCCACGCCAGAATGCCGGATAAGCGCCCTCATCCGCTCTCGCCTCTCTGGCGCCAAATCCGTACTTATCTCCCGAATCATCGTGAGCGAAATTGATCGTTTCTGAACGATTATGAGAGAAAAGCAACCGGAAAAGCGCACGGAACGGAAACCACAAGGAAGATATTAAAAGTGCTTGAATAGCGCGCACGACTCCGTACAAGGCTTCAACACCCGCGGGGACTTACTAGCTGGTCTTACCCACAATGCTAAGGGTGGATGTAGGCCACCCTGGGAAGCAATACTGGCCCACTTCGACTTCGTGAAGATGAATCGGAATATGACTTACCACTATTCCCAAATCACTTCCAAGCTGCTCAAATACAGGAACTTGATTGGAGCAAAAGACCTTTGGATAGCCGCCTCTCTGGCGCCGGGTTTCCCGCTCGTGACCAAAAACGTCCTTCACTTTGGGTGTGTCTCCGGTCTGAAGCTCCCAGCCTACAGATAAGGCGAGACGGCCAAACGCCCCTTACGCCAAAATCAGTTCGGCGAGGGAAACGGTTTGTTCTTCGTCGAGGCTCTTCCAGAGTTCGTGGAGGGTGGCGGCGGCTTGGGACTCGGGACGGTTGGTTTCTTGAAGAAGGAAGCGTAGGGCGAAGCGAGCTCCTTTCGCGAGGCGGCGGGGGATGACACCGGCTTGGTGGGCGAGACGCATGGAACCTAGGAGGCGGTCCTCCCAACCGAGCTTGCGGGCGGGGTCACGGGTCACTCGGTCGACGGGATCCCGGAGGTAGGGATTGACCATACGGGTCAGGGCGTCTTCGGCGTAAGCTTGGAAACCGGCTTCAGTGAAGAGCGGATCGTCCACAGCGGCGAAGTGGTGGCGGAGTCCCGGCCCGGATTCCTCCAGAAAGGCTTGGCGGGCTAGATCCATTAGGTCCTGGCGGAAGTCTGCCTCGTGCATGAAGCGAAGACCTTGCTCCCGAGCGAGGTAGCCGAGAAGGGCGTGGTTGGCGTTGTGGCCGAGAAACTTGGTGAGGGCGAAGGGGGCGAGGTCGGGCTTTTCGACGAAGGAGGCAAGACCGCGGTCGAAACCCGGCAGGTTGACTGGCTCGACTAGGATTTGGTCGTAGGCTTCGACAAGGAAGGCACGGGAGGAATCGGGCGTGACGGGGGCAAGATTTTCGGCGGTTATACGTTCGGAGTCGGTGACAACCGAGCACATCTTTGCGATGACGGTTTCGGAGAATTCCACGTGCTGGCCGAAGCCTTCGGGGGCGTAAGCGAGAGAGGCTTGGCGTAGACGGGCGGCAGCCCGGGCATCGTTTTCGGCGGCGTAAACGACGGCGGGAGAGGTACTTGCCTTGTCGGCCAGTCCTTCGGCGAGAAGGCGAGCTACTGAGGCTTCGCCGCCGGCATCGTAGAGGTTGTAGCTCGGCAGGGCTGTAGACAGTTCAGAGGCTTCGGCAATGGCGGCGATGAGGGCGGCACGGTCCTCGGGAATGAGTGGGTTGAAGATTTCCACGCCTTCCACACAAACCGTTTCTAAGCGGTCGGCATGGGCCACGTTGCAGCAATAGGTTCCGCCGCCGGCCCGAAGGGCAGCCGCGGCAGAGGCGTCGATTTCCGAGACGACGAGACGGGAGAAGGCGCCCGAGCGAAAGGCTTCTGGCAGGAAGAGCCCGCCTTGTATGGCCCCGAAGCCGAACCCGACGAAGACGCGGCTCATGGCGGGAGCGGCGACTCTTCCCCTACCCTCCGGCAAGGGCGTGCCGGGCGTGGGCGAGGATTTCGGTGGGAGCTTGTTCGGCGTCGATGGCGTGGTGAAAACGTTCCTCGGCCTTAGGTTCGAGGAGGCCACCGAGTTCGGAAAAGAAGTTATTTTTGGCGGCGGGGTCGGCGAAGGCGGCTGCGGCCCAATCGGAAAGGTAGCCGAGACCGGCGGCACCTTGCAGGACGGTGTGAGCGTAGAGGATGCGACCACCTTGGCGGAAGACAGGGCGGAGGGGGTCAAGTTCGGCAGAGTCGAAGTCGTCCACAAACTTTTGACCGTGCCCGTTCATTTCAGTGCCGCCGACGAGCGGAAGGTGACGACGTTCGGCAAGGGAGACGAATTCCTGCAGGTTCTTAAGTTTTTCGTCGGGGGAGCCGGGAGTATAGTTGCGGTCTGGTATGACGTTCACGGCGGCCACGCCGGAGGCCATGGCGACATCGACCAGTTCCTCGATGGCTTGCTCGCCGGCGGAAAAGCCGTCAAGCCAAGCAAGGGTGGGAATGGCGCCGCATTGGAGGGTGAAGCGGTTCATGTCGGCCATTTTGGGAAAGGAACCAGTGTCCGGCTGGACGTAGCCCACGCCGCCGCGCTTCATGGTTTTGGCCCGGAGGAGGTCGGTGAGGGCCCGTCCTTCGGGGAGATCAGTCATGTCCTCAGGGGAGACGCCCAGCTTGTCGGCCCAGTAGCGAGCGAGCACGGCGGAATCGTGAAAAGTGGCTGCGGCTTTGCGGGCGTAGGCAAGGCAGAGGTGTCGCTCGGTGGCGTTGCCGGCGGGAGTGAGGGGAAGAACGTCGGCTTCGTAGTCGAGGACGACGGGGGCGAGGTGGACGTTGACCCGTTCGACGAGGCTGCGGTTACGCGCCGCCGAGGTGTTTCTCATGCCGTCGAGAAAGGTTTGGGCCTCGGGCGGGACAACGGAGGAAGTGAAGCCCACGCCCATGTGGTAGCTTATGCCCGGCTCGCCGGGTGAGTTGATTTCACGGTCGGCGAATTCGGGCACGAAGACGCGGGACTCCACACCCACGCAACCTTTGAGATTAAGTAGGCGGCCGGCGGCGAGAAATTCGTCGAGCCCGTCGAGGCAATCGAACTCCACGATCCCGCCCATTTCCAGCCCCTCACGCTTGGCCTCGTAAACGAAGCGGGAAGGCGAATAACCCCGGTAGTTGTAGGAGTAGAAGGTGTGGGCGTGCAGGTTGAGGATGGGCTTGGGAGCGGAAAAACTCTCGGAGGCGGCCAAAGCGGCGAGTGCTTGGCGGCGCGTGGAGAGATCGAAGTTGTCGAGTTGTTCTACGGACATTGTGTGGTGATGGGAAAAAGGTAAACTGGATGAAAATAAGGAAAACGGCGGACGGACGGAAGGTGGATCCGCTTTCCGCTTGAGGTGCTTGCCCGTTGGTCAGGCTTCGTCCTCGCCGACGCCGAAACGTTCGGCGAGTGCGAGGCATTCGTCGAGGCTCTTGACGCCGTCGGTGCAGGTGGGATCGGCCAAGGAGGCGGTGGCGGCGCAGGTACCCGTGAGCAGACAACGTTCCAGTTCCCAGCCTTCGTGTATGCCGTAGAGCACCCCGGCGCAAAAAGCGTCTCCAGCTCCTGCGGCCCCCTTCACATAGCCCTTGGGGAGGGCGAGCGAACCTTGCCAAGCGGCCTCGCCGGAAGCTCGGCGGGCGTAGGCGCCCTCGGGAAAGTGAATGGCCACCAACTCCCGGGCGCCGAGTTCGAGCAGGCGTTCGGCGGTGCGCTCCACGGCAGACTCATCGAGCTTGTCGCCGTTGCGCACGGAAAGGCCCGTCACCTTGCCGGCCTCGATTTCGTTGAGGATGCAATAGTCCACCCGCTTGAGGGCGGGTCCGACAATTTTGGCGAAGCGGTCGCTATCCTCGCTGACCACGTCTATGCTCGTCTTCAGGCCCGCCTCCTGCGCGGCGGCGAGCAGAGCGGCTCCCACGGTGCCGTGCTCGGGGTGGTCAGCGTCCGCGGCGTCGAGCAGGAGCAGGTAGCCGAGGTGAAAGATGCGGGCGGAGGATGCGGTGAAATCCAGCTCGCTACCGTCCCACTCGGCGTTGGCGCCCCGGCAATGGAAAAAGGTGCGGCGTCCGCCGTCCCGCTCCGTCATCACGTCGGTGTAGGAAGTGAGTGCGTTCTCGTTGACGGCAATGAACTTGGGGTCGATGCCATGGCGGCGGCAGTCCTCCAAGATGAACTCGCCCAAGCCATCCTTGCCAACGAGGCCCGCGCCCTCCAGTGGGAAGTCCGCTCCCAGCTTGGCCAAGTCGAGCAAGACGTTGTATGGCGAGCCGCCCGAACCCTGCGACTGCCCGTAGATGTTGGCCAGTTGCTCGTGCCCCGGGTACACGTCGATGATCTTGACCTGATCGATGATCCAGTTGCCGCCGGCGAGAATGCCCCGGCGTTCGTCCGTTGTGGAAGGAATGGCGTTCATGAGAATGAAGGGTTAGCATTTAGGAAAAGGAAGCCCCGCGCGCAAACCCTTAGCGCGCCAAGAGAGGGGAACTACCCACTGGAAAAAAGACACCCCTCTTAATCTGGCGCCTCTTTCCTTCCAAACGACGCGAATTTCGCTTGGTGTGAAACAACGACAGTACAAGCACTTCCGCAACGGACTCCACAAAAAGGACGACGCAGGTAAGCCGACGAAGCAATGCCTTTCTCAGCTCGCCGTAAACGAAGGAGAAAAGTTGGGACGTAAGAAAAGCCGAGTCGAGAACGCATTCAAGAGACGCCATGCACTCCCTTCTCAACCCACTGCGTTCGGACTCATAACAATCAAATGACTCTTCTACCTCCGCCTTGGCTTCGGAGCGGAACACCAACAGACGACTCATCCGCTTAACAACTGCCCCTCCTTCACCATCTCCCACAGCACGGCCTACTGGGCGCTGTTAAGTATTTGCCATTTCGTAGCTGGCAATGACAAGGGTTGAGGAAGAAGTCCGCTCGCGTCTTTAAGGCTGGTTCCTTCGCAATTCTTTTGTTCCGGCCTTACTTCTCCGCGATTCTTGCTTCTATGGCGGCGATCACGACGTCGAGGGCCTGGATGCGGGCGTGGCGCTTACAGTTGCCTTCGATGATGGTCCAGGGGGCACAGGGAGTGTGGGTGCGCAGGAAGGTTTCCTCGACGGCGGCTTCATAGGCGTCCCACTTTTCACGGTTACGCCAATCCTCCTCGTGAAGCTTCCAGCGCTTCTTGGGGTTTTCCTCGCGGGCCTGGAAGCGGCGGAGTTGCTCGTCCTTGTCGACGTGCATCCAGAACTTGACCATGACGGTACCGAAGTTCCGGAAGTTTTCCTCCATCTCGTTGATTTCCCGGTAGGCCCGCTTCCAGTCGGCCTCGGAACAGAAACCTTCCACGCGCTCGACGAGGGTGCGACCGTACCACGAGCGGTCGAAGATGGTGACGTGCCCGGCTTTAGGAAACTCCACCCAGAAACGCCAGAGGTAGTGATGGGCTTTTTCCACGTCGTTGGGCGCGGAGATGGGTATGACCTCGTAGCCTCGGGGGTCCATCTCGGCGGTGAGTCGGCGGACGTTGCCGCCCTTGCCGGCGGCGTCCCAACCTTCGTACACGATGACGACGGGGATGCGGCGGCGGTACACCTCGTTGTGAAGGAGGCCGATTTTTTCCTGCCGTTCCTGCAGGAGGCGCCGGTATTCGTCCTTGTCGAGAGTCCGGGTAAGGTCCGCGCCGCGGAGGGTCGGGGCGTCGGAAAAGGCGGGTAGTTCGGAGTCCGGGGGAGGCGCGTCCTCTCGGTCGTCGCGGGCAAGGCTCGCCACCTTTTCTCCGAGGGCGGTTACAATTCGGCGAAGGATGCCGTGGTTAGCCGGAAGGGCTTTGTTTGAGTCGATGAGGCTCCAGGTGGCATCTCCGGGTACATCGGTCTCCTCGAACATGCGGTGGCGGGCTAGGTCGTAGTCTTCGTACTTGTAATGCCTGGCGAGGACTTCGTCGGAGGCACGCCAGGCGGTGGCGGGGTTTTTACGGAGTTTTTCCAGACGTTTGCCCTGCTCTTCCTTGGTCACGTGGAGGAAGAATTTGATGATAATGGTGCCGCCGTCCTTGAGCTGCCGCTCGAAGGCTCGGATATCGGCGTAGGCCTTGTCGAGGGCGTCTTCATCGAGGTCGCCATTCACCGCGCCGTCGAGGATGGAGCGGTACCAACTGCGGTCGAAGATGGCCATGCGGTCGGCGGAAGGTGTGCGACTCCAGAAGCGCCAGAGGAAGGGGCGGAGTTGCTCGTCGCGATTGGGGGCGGGTATGCAAGAGACCTTGAATCCGCGGGGGTCCATAGGCTGGATGACGCGGTTGATCATGGTGCCCTTGCCCGCGGCGCTCCAGCCTTCGAATATAAGCAGGACGGGGACGCCCAGTTCGCGGCAATGCCGTTGCAGGAGGGCAAGTTCGTCCTCCATCTCCTCAATTTCCCTGCGCAGGGTCTTCCTGTCCTTTTCCTGTTCGGTCTCGGCCATTGTCTTACGGAGGCTTCCCTTAGAATCGTTCTCTCCGCATGACAATTCCGAAGAGCGACGGGTGAGAAAAGAAAACGCCCCGTCGGCGACTCGGCCGACGGGGCGTTTCTAAAAGGCGTTTTCGCTCCGCTTAGAAGCTCAGGACGGTTTCGGCGTAGAACTCATCCACGTCGTAGTCGGAACCACTGGCCACATCCACGCCGGAGTGGCTGTACTCCAAGCCGAGTCTGAGGTTGTCGGTGAGGGCGAAGGCAGCGTAAAGAGTAAGGCGATTCACGTCCAAGTCGTTAACACCCCCGTGCAGCTTTTCCAAGTCTTCATGAGAGTAGCGTACGGTAAGAGCGAAGAGGGGGTTCACTTGGTATCTGCCGAGAAGCATGACGTTCCAGGCATCGACGCCGACGATATTCCAGTCGTCGTATTCAAGGGCCAAGGTCAAGGGGCCTTGGTTGTAACCGAGCCAAGCGTTGAAGCGTTCGATTTCGTCCTGCCCGTGGTTGGCAGTATAGTCGCCGAGAGTAACCGTGGTGCTACTATGGACGCTTTCGTGGGCGTAGCCGAGACGGCCTTCCAGACCGGGGAGAATCATGAAGGCGGCCTGCAGGTCCACGGCGATATTGCCGCTCTTGGTGTTGTCGTTGGATTTGCCCACGACGGCATCCGATTCGCTGAGTTTGTTGTGCAACCCAATGGAGAAACCGAGGCGACCATTGTTGAAATTTGCCCGCACGCCGTCGTTGTAGGTGCGGCGGATATTGGATCCTGTTCTCAATTCGCCGTTTCGCGCCGAAATCCCATCTGTAATAAGGTAAGCATTGGATACTTGATTAAGGTAGGGGTCTTCGTCGGCTTCGTAACCAAGGAGGGAGAGTTGGCGTCCGAAGGTGAGGCTGACGTCACGGTTGAAGTTATAGCGAATGAAGGCCTGCTCCAGAAGGTCGCTGCTGGAATCATCGTTGATGCGCGTATGCACTTCAGCGGTAACGGGAGAGAAGTCAAAAAGGAAGTCGAGATCTACAGCAGAATTAAATTCCGCAGCGTCATTATTAAGGACGCTTCTTTCGTTCTGGAGATTAGCGTACATGAAATCCACATAGCCGGAAAGCTTCAAGCGGTTGGCCAAGTCGATACCGGAGGCTCCGCTGGTGGTGTTGGCGCCGAGGGTGGTGCCGGCGGGGGCGGCGGGGGCAGGGGCCAAACCAGGAATACCGGGGACTTGAGCGTTTACGATGGAAGCGGCAAGCAGAAAGGCCGCGGACAAGGATGGCAACGTCTTCATGGGCGATTTGTTGTTGTACCCCGGGAATCCGGGGAAGGATGAGAACTAACCCCTTAAAACATCGGGATTGCTTGCAACCGTCAAGGCTGAAAGAGCAGCCTCGCCGGAGCGGTGAATCGGTACGGGAATCAAAGCAGGCGGTCATCCGCCGGCTTGCGAGCCTCGGGCTTGGACTTGGGGGCGCGGGGCCAGCCGCGTCCGGGGAAGAGTTGAATGTTCACGCGCCCCTCCAATTTCCGCAAGCGTTCTCGAAGGTCTCCGGGAAGAGCCTTTTTTTCCGCTTCGTTATTTATCGGACCTTCGAAGATGAGTTCACCGTCGGGGCCGGTGGCCTTGAGGGTTTTGTGACCGTCCCTCTCCTTGAGTTCGAGCGTGCCATCGGGATCACTCACGACGACTGTACGCTCGTTGAGGTTAATGCTGGAGGACCAGGAGGACGAACCGGGTTCGCCTGAACCGAATTGTTCGAGCAACTCCTCCAGCTCGGGGAGCGTTCCCTGGAACGGCTCTCCAGGCGCTCCGGGAAAGATGCCTATTCCTCCGCGAACCCCGTGCTTGTCCAGCAATTCGCGCAGGCGCTTGCGGTGATTAAGGAGGGGAGCGGTCTTGCCGCGGGGATCCTTGAGGGCCCGCTCAAATTCCTCCTGGATGCGTTTGTGAAGTTCGTCGCCATGTCCTCCGCCGTTGGGAAAGTTGCGAGGAAGAACGCGGACGCCGCCATGATTACCGCCAGGCAGGCTGAACGAACGGGCAGTCGCAACGTGACCGGGGGCCAGCATCTGGTCAAGCTTGACGGTGATCTTACGCTCCTTGCCAGTCCGAAG
>CAXGVD010000071.1:0-9483 GCA_964012695.1 uncultured Opitutia bacterium | reverse complement strand
GCAGTTTTCAAAAGGCGGCGGTTTCACGGCGAGACGGTCCCGAGTGAGCGTAAAAATCTACCTTCACCCGCCATGTTTCGCAAGGAAAAGCGGCTCAAGGCGTCCTGCTTCGCAAGCAGTCCTAGGCGCTCGGAAAAATGCGCCGGCGTGGGGGCGTTTCGCCGGTTTTCGAAAAAACGATCATATTCAAAGTCCCTATTATTAGGGGCGTAGTAAATTTATTTCTTGGTTGGCGCGGAGATTGCATCGTGTGCGAACGCTATGGCACAACTACTGGACAATCTCTACCACCAAGAGAATTACATGATCTCGAAGAAGCTTTTGGACGCTACCCATTTGCGTCACGAAGCCCTCTCGAACAACTTGGCGAACGTGGAGACTCCCGGCTTCAAGCGCCGGGACCTGCCCAAGGAGT
The DNA here is from genome assembly GCA_964012695.1 of uncultured Opitutia bacterium. GTDB lineage: Bacteria > Verrucomicrobiota > Verrucomicrobiia > Opitutales > Seribacteraceae > CAXGVD01. Next base: position 9,068 of record CAXGVD010000071.1, on the reverse strand, counting down.
TTGCGGTCGAACTTCGCCGTGCCGTTGACCGCAAGGATTTCCGTCGGGTAAAGGGCTTACTGCCCCGCAGCGCGGAGGACCGTCAGGCCAAACCCGTGAGGATGGACGGAAATACAGTTCAACTGGACGAGGAATTGCTCGCAATGAACCGCAACGCCCTGAACTACGAGTACCTCTCTCACGCTGTGGGAGGCACCATCAAGGAGCTGAACCTCGCCATCCGGGGCCGCATCTAGGCTCGTTGCCCAAAAACCTTTAATCCGCCAAAGGAACCGAAACCATGAGCATGAACCTCATTCCCGGAATTGAATCCACGGGCAGCGCCCTCTCCGCCGAGAAGATTCGCCTCGAAATCATCGCCCAGAACATTGCCAACGCCAACACCACCCAGGACAAGGATGGCAATGTGTACCGCCGCAAGGAAGTGGCCTTCGAGGAATACGTCACCTCCCCCGAGCGCCGTATACCGGGTTACGTCGATGAAAACCTCTACAGAGGCGTCAAGGTCACCGATGTATACGACGACATGACCCCCGGCCGTTTCATCTACAACCCGAGTCACCCCCATGCCGACGAGAACGGAATGGTGGAGATGCCCAACGTGGACCCCTCCCGGGAAATGGTGGACCTGATCAGCGCATCCCGCGCCTACGAAGCCAACCTGACTGTGGTGAAGACCTCCCGCCGCATGGCTCAGCAGGCCATTGCAATCGGCAAGTAGGCGACTGATTCCAACCGACGAAACGAGGATCATTCCGAATGAACGAAATAGCTTCCCTTCCCAGCCTCTCCGAACTGCTCACGCAGAACCCGAATCTTCAACCGAACGCCCGAGTGGACCGCTTCGTCCAATCCAGCGAAATGGGCGACGAGGTGGGCTCCACCTTCCTCGCCAACACCTCAGGCACGGGCGTGAAAGCCGAAACCGGGGCCTTGATTGACGTCGACCCCGTCAACCGCGTCACCGCCCCCGGTTTTGCCGACATGTTCGAGCGCTTCATCAAGGGCGTCGACAGCAAGAAGAAGGTAGCCAAGAACGAAGTGCAGGACTTGATCCTCGGCAAGTCGGACAATGTCCATGAGGCCATGGTCAAGGTACAGGAGGCGGGCGTCGCCTTCAACCTCATGATTCAAGTCCGCAACAAACTCGTGGAATCCTATAAGGAACTCATGCGCATGCAGGTGTAGGCGCCCTTGTCATTTAATAGTAATATTTCCGTTATCTCCAACCTTCCGAATACTCGACCCGTAAAAACGCAAAGGTAATCCCGTCATGAACGAACGTCTTGCGAAACTGAAAGAAATCTGGGGGGGCACCACCCCCGGGCAAAAAATCTCCGTCGTCGTGGCGGCCCTCGGTATCATCGCCCTGAGCATCGGTATCGTGAACTTCACGGCTGGCGATTCGGGCATGAAGCCCCTCGTCCGAGGAGCCGATCCCAAGGACCTCGCGGAGGTTGCCGAAGTAGTCAAGGCCAGCGGGGTGGAGTACGAAATCAACGAAGCCCAGGACACCATCTCCGTGCCCGCCGACAGCTACCACTCCATTCAGATGGAATTGGCCAGCAAAGGCTTGCCGAAGTCCGGGGACGTCGGCTACGAGATCTTCGACGAAGGCAACTTTGGCATCAGCGACTTCGTTCAGCGCACCAATCACGTTAGGGCTATCCAGGGCGAGTTGGCCCGCACCATTAAGTCCATGGACGCCATTGATTCCGCACGCGTCATGGTTAACATGCCTGAGAACAACCTGCTTCTAAGTGAAAATCCCGAGGATCGGCCTAGCGCCTCCGTCTATGTCGACACGGGAGGAAACACTCTCGAAAAACGCCAAGTGAACGCCATTCAATTCCTTGTCGCCCGTTCCGTGAAGGGCGTGAACAAGTCCAATGTTGCGGTGGTGGACAACCAGGGTAACACCCTTTCCGACGAGGACGAGGCTTCGGGTGCAGCTGGTCTTGCCGGGCAAATGATGAAGGCCTACAGCGCCCAGGAAAGCCGTCTGGAAAAGAAAATCGTCACCATGCTCGAGAAGGTTGTCGGCCAAGGAAACGTGATAGCAAAAGTTTCCGTGAATCTAGATACGAAGGCGGAAACGCAACTGGACGAACAATTTGATCCCGATGGTCAGGTACCCCGCACTACCACGACGGACAAGGACGACGCCAAGGTTATCGAAACCAAACCCCAAAACACGGGGACGGGCATGGGGGCCAACACTCCCAACGTGAGCCAGGACGCAACGGAGCAACAGCCAGCGATCCAAACCAGCGAGGAAAAGCGCGAGTCCAAGACCACGGACTTCGAGATCAGTCGCACGGTGACGGAGACCAATCAGGAACCTGGTTCCATCACGGGGCGCAGCGCGGCCGTCCTTATCGCCTTGGGAGATGAGCCTCGGAGTACCGAGCAATTGCAACAAATTCACGACTCGGTGGTGAACGCCATCGGTTCGCGCTTCGACGCCAACGTGGATCTGACCACGCACGTCACCGTGAACGAGGTGCCATTCCAGCCCTTCATGGGGGCTGGCGGGCAAACCCTCAACGAGGTCAATCAGTTCCTCGAAGCCTGGGGTCCACACCTAAAGAACCTCCTCGGGGTAGTGCTCGCGCTTGCCTTGTTGATCGTCTTCCTGCGGATGCTCAAGAAGTTCAAACCTAGCGACGCAGAGGTGCAGGTGCTCGACGAGGTCGACGCCGACGCCCTCTCCGGAGCCCGTAGCCTGGGCGGCGGATTGACTCCCGAGTTGCTCAATGATTTGATACAGGAAAAGCCCGACAACGTAAGCACCGCCCTCCGACGCTACCTCGAAACTGGAGCGAGCTGAGGAATCGGATTTCCCGAGAAAATGTAAAACGTCGGCGCGCAAGCCCTCAAGGAGGAGGCGAAAAGACTCATGGACGAAGAGCTGGAAGAAGAAGAAGAAAACGTGCGGGACCGTTACGAGCGGATGTCCCGCATACAGAAACTGGCCTTGCTAATGGTGGCCCTCGGACCGCAGGCCTCGGCCACGCTGCTCAAGCGTTTTGATACCAAGGATGCCGAAACCATCTGCAAGGAAATCGGTAACTTTCCTATTGTGGACCAAGAGTTACAGGAATGCGTGCTGGACGACTTCTCCGAGATGATCGAGTCCAGCGTGAACTCCAACTTGGGCGGCCTCGGTTTCGCTCAAAAGACCTTGGAAATGGCTCACGGCGACTTCCGGGCCAACAACATGATGAACCGTATCGCCCCCGTGCGGGACTCCTTCGACTTCATGGACGACGTCAAGGAGATGGATTCCGGCCAAATCTACAACCTGCTCCGCTTCGAGCAGTCTCAGACCATCGCCTTCGTGCTCGCCAACGTGGATGCAGACAAAGGGGCGGAAGTCCTCCAACTCATGGCTCCTCACGTGCAGGAGCAGGTCATTGAGCGCGTCGGTGCCATGGAGACCATACCAACCGAACAAGTGCAACTCGTGGCAAATACCTTGGGAAGTAACACGAGCCAGCGCGAGCAGTCCCCTCGGGTCAAGACAGGCGGAGTCAAGGTGGCCGCGGACCTGCTCAACTGGATCGACAAGGACGACGGCAAGGAACTTCTCAAAAACCTCGAAAAGCGCAACCCCAAGCTTGGCGGTTCCATACGCCAACGCATGTTCCGCTTCGAGGATCTCGTTCGCCTCAGCCCCAACGATGTGGCCAAAATTACTAAGGAAGTGGATCAGGACGACCTCATCCTCGCGATGAAGAACGCGTCCCACGAACTCAAGAAGGTCATCTACGCCACTATGTCTAAGCGGGCCGTAGAAGCTCTAGAGGAGCAGCTCGAATTCCTTGGCCCCAAGCGTTTGTCAGAAGTAGAGTCCGCCCAGGATCGCGTCATTCAAATTGTGAGGGAGCTGGAGGAGGACGAAGAAATCATCCTCGACACGGGAGGAGGAGACGTTGTCGTACAGTAGGGCTATACGGTTCGCCGAGGCTCCCAAGGGCGTAACCGTTTCCTTCGTCGGAGAACCGCCCGTTCCCGCCGGTGAAAGCGCCGAGCGCGTTCGGCGGGCCCACGAGCAAGGGAAGGCGGAGGCCTCCGCCTTCTATCAGGCCGAAATTCAGAAATTGCGGGCGGAGTTCGCCCACCGTCAGGCCGAATTGCTGGCCTCCATGGAACAACGTTCCGCTTCGACCTTGGCCGAACTGGACCGTCGTCTGCCCGATGTCGTTCTCGGGTTGGCCGAGCGCGTCATCGGGCAAACCACTTTGGACGGCGAGGCAGTGGCTGGTCTGGTCAAGCAACTCGTGGCCGAGTTTTCGGGCGAAGACGAGCAACTGGAAGTGTATCTTTGTCCCGCGGACCTCACCCTTCTCAAGGGCTTCGCCCGCAAGGACGATCCTGCTCCCGCACCGCAGGAGGAGGGAGAGGGAGGCTTCGCCGGTGCCATCGCGGGCATTTTCGATGGACTGGAAGGGGACGACTCCCTCCTCGAAGGTTACGCCAATCTCACCTTTCACGAAGACCCGAGCCTCGGGCCCGGAGATTGCCAAATCAAAAGCCGCTTCGGGCTCCTTGACGGACGTATCGCAACCAAGCTCCGCAAGATCGAGACCGAACTTAAAGAGGGATGATCCGTACGCTAGGAGATAGGCTCGACTGGATGGAGGCGGGCATACGCGGAGCCCGCCCCGCCGACAAGGTGGGCTCCGTCAAGCGCGTGACTGGACTCATCATAGAGTCCGAAGGTCCCGAGGTTAGCATCGGCCAAGTCTGTGCAATCACCTCTCCTCGTCACGATGAACGAACCGAGGCTCAAGTCGTTGGCTTTCGGGACAACGCCGTGCTGCTCATGGCGCTCGAGAGCGTGCACAGTATTCATCCCGGTTGCAAGGTGACCGCCAAGCCGAACAGCAACGAGGTGCCCTCTGGTTCCGCTTTGCTAGGGCGAGTCATCGACGGCATGGGCCGCCCCATCGATGGCAAGGGCCCTCTCCTCGCCAAATCTCGGGAAGGCTTTTACGCCGAGCCCCCAAATCCTCTCTCCCGAGGCATTATTACCGAGCCCTTGGGCACGGGCATCAAGGCTATCGACTCCTTCGTTCCTCTTGGGCGCGGCCAGCGCGTCGGAATTTTCTCTGGTTCGGGCGTAGGCAAGTCCATCCTGCTCGGCATGGTGGCCCGCGGTTCCGAGGCGGACGTGAACGTCATTTCCCTCGTCGGCGAGCGAGGACGTGAGTTGCGTGAGTTCGTGGAGAACGACCTTGGGCCAGAAGGACTCGCGAAGTCGGTCATCGTCATCTCGACCTCCGATCAGCCCGCCCCCATGCGCATTCGGGCTTCCATTCTCGCGACCGCCATCGCCGAAGGCTTCCGCAATGAAGGCTCCAACGTCCTCCTTCTAATGGACTCGCTCACCCGCTTCGCCATGGCCCAGCGAGAAATTGGGCTGGCCGTGGGGGAACCTCCCGCCTCCCGAGGTTACGTGCCCTCGGTCTTCTCGATGCTTCCTCGCCTTCTCGAACGCGCCGGCATGAGCGAGAGCGGAGCCATCACCGCCATCTACACCGTCCTAGTGGAGGGGGACGACATGAACGAACCCGTGGCGGATGCCGTGCGCGGCTTTCTGGACGGACACATCGTGCTCAGTCGCAAACTGGCAAACGCCAATCATTTCCCAGCCGTGGACGTGCTTCGAAGCGTTAGCCGTCTGGATCGGGCCGTCTGCACCGAAGAGGAAATGGCTCTCATTTCCGAGGCCCGCGATCTGCTCGCCCTCTACCGCCACAACGAGGACCTCATCAACGTGGGGGCCTATGTGAAGAACTCCAACCCCCGGATCGACCTCGCCATCGACAAGTTTCCCCGTGTCGAGAACTTCCTCAAACAACGCTACGACCAACTCCATGCCAGGGACGAGGCCTTTTCCCTTCTGCGTTCCATCTTCTGAGGCGCCGCATCGTGAGAGCCTTTCATTTCCGCCTGCAAGCCCTGCTAAATCTCCGGGAACAAACCCGGGAAGAAGCCTTGGCCGCCTACGCGAAATCCATAGCTGGGCGCGAGGGCGAGGAAGAAATGGAGATCGCCGCCGTTCGCAGGCTCGAGCAAAACCGCGAAGTCATGGCCGCACGCCGCGAAAACGGTTTTACGGGCGCGGAGCAAACCGCCTTCCTGCGGGCTGTCGATTCAGCCAAAAACGCTCTCGTCCGTCAACGGGCCAAGGTGGCTCGGGCGAAACGCACCGAGGAGCGGGCACGGGCCGCCTTCCTTGAAGCCGACGGCGCCGTGAAGAGCCTCGACCGGCTCAAGGATCGGCGCCGCGATGAACACTTTCGTTCCGAAATGAAAAAAGAGGAACACGAACTCGAAGACGTGATCGGAGCCCGCTACGCGCTCCGACCCGCAACCTAGATCATAGCCATGAACGTACCGCCGCCACTCGTCATCTTTCTCGCCGTCCTGCTGTCATTCGTTTCGGCCAGCACTCTCGTGTTTCTGAACAAGGACGAACTTTTCAAGAAGAAGCCAGAAATCAAAGCCGAGTTCACGAGCGTGGAGTTCGACGCCGAGGACACCAGTTACTCCCCCCAGGAAACCCACGCCATGAACCAGCTTCATAAGGAGTTGACGGCCTTCGAGCAAAGCCTAAAGGGACGCGAGGAAGACCTCGACGCCCGCGAATCCGCTCTCTCCCTTGAATTCAAGGAACTGGAGAAGCAGAAAGGCGAACTGCGCAGGCTCACCAAAGCCGCCGAGGAGAAGATTCAGGCCTATGTCGATCAGCAGGGAAAGGATCATTCCGAAGAACAGTTGAAGCGTTTTAAGGACAACGGCAAACGTTGGGTGGAGATGGGCCCTGACGCGACCTCAAGGGAAATTCTTCAATGGACGAAGCACGATCAGTTCGAGACCGCACTTAACAGCTTTGAGCAACTCAAGGCCGAAGAAAAGGCCGCCCTCATCAACTTCATGCGCTTGAGCGACGAAGACGAACTGATCGAACTGGCGGATGCACTCACCCTCGGGGACCGCGACCTCGCCCCCATCCGCTCACCAGGAGTGGGCCTCTCCAACCCCATCGGCGTGCCTCCCGCCACTCCTCTCGGCGGTCTGCCGGGCTTGCCGCCCGCCAACTGAACCTATTCCTTTTTCCTTTCCATCGTGAATGTCACGCCCGCCAACGCTTCCGGGGCCGCCTCTCCGGCGGCGACCTTGCCTGCGCCGCCCGCCGCACAAAGCTCGGCTTTGGGCTCCCACGGCAGTTTCTGGTTGCCTACGGAAGCGAAGGCCTCTGGGCGTTCTGGCTCCGATGCCTCGGGTAAGGGAGCCCGCCATACTCCTGACGGGCGTGGCCAAGCCAAGCAAGGAGCTGATCGTCCTGCCTCCGACGTGCGGCAAGTGCTCCAACGTTCCTCGTCCTCCGCTCGGGGCTCAGGAACACCGTCCGGCAAGGCCGCCCCAACAGGTGCCTCCGAAACTTCCGGCTGGGCCCGCGGTCAATTAGGCGCTGCTCCCTTGCCGAACGGAAACGGAAGCGCAGCCGCAGGGGCTGGATCTGCCGTATCCGCGAAACCCGGCCCCGCTCAAGCCTCTCTCTCGGCCCGGGAAAATACTGCCGGGCAACATGCTCAGAAGGGAAGGGGAGCGGATTCAGAACTCTCTTCGGAAAAAGGAAAAAGGTTTGTTCATCCTGATGGGCAAAGAGATACGAATAAAGATGGGCGGCGTGGCACGAAAAATGCTCGTGATGCGAGCGAGCCCGTATCACGGGACAAAGACCCGAAATCCGAAGTGAGCGAACGATTCGAAAGCCAAGTGTCCCGACAAGGGGCAACTCCCTCCACTGGGGAGATTGCCGGCAAGGTTAAGACGCCCGAATGCCTTCGCCCCGTCCTTCCCTTGCTGCAAGCCCGCATCGCCTCCCACCTCCGTGAAGGTCGCAGGGTTGCTCGCTTTGCCTTGGACCTGCCTGGCGGAGCCAAGCTTGGCGTACGGGTGGAGGTGGCCGACGGTAAGACTCGCTTGGCCTTTCTCAGTCCCGATCCCGCCCTGCGGGCCGCCCTGCGGAACGGGACTGGCCCTCTAGCTGAAGCTTTGGGAGGGCTCGAAGCAGACTCCATTCAAGTGGCCGCCGACTACCGCGAACTAGCAGTTCAAGCCCTCCCGAAAGCCGCCTGAACCTTTTTTCCGCACTCCTTTCAACACTGACAACGAACTACCGAAAATGATCGCCGCCATCGCATCCGCCGCGCCTTCCACCGCCAACCCTCGAGCCGAATCCCTCCGGGATCAAGAGGACATGAAAGGCGGGAACGCCTCCATGGCGATGGAGGACTTCCTTCAACTCCTCACCACCCAAATCGCAAACCAGGACCCTCTCGAACCGATGAAGGACACGGAGTTCATCTCCCAGATGGCCAACGTCGCCTCGCTCGAGCAAATGCAGCAGTTCACGCAAGGCTTCGATAATTTTGCCGAATCCCAGCGCGATGTAGCGGCTCAAGCCTATCTCGGACGCAGGGTTACCCTGCAGAATGAGACGGGCGAGAAACTCACGGGAATCGCGGAAGCCGTTGAACGCTCGGAGTCGGGGGAACTCTCCGTCACCGTGGACGGTAAACCACGTCCCCTCTCTGAAATCATCCGCGTCGAGCTTGCGGACGAAATGGGAAGCAAGTAATTGGTAGTAAGTGACATGCTTGCGAGAATTTAAGAGAAAAAACGACCAGACAGACTAACCCGAGGAATCGACATGATACCGTCCCTGCACAACGGCGTTTCCGCCCTCAAGAGTTTCACTCAAGGTCTGCAGACTCTCGGCAACAACATTTCCAATGTGAACTCCCTTGGCTACAAAGGGGCTCGCATGAATTACACGGACAACTTCTACGTCCACATGCAGGACGCTGAATCCGGCCCCGACGACCAGCCCCGCAACCAGGTGCAGGAATTTGGTGGCGGCGTGCAGACGGGCTCCCTTTCAACCAACTTCAATCAAGGCACTGTAGATGTCACTGGCTTGGACCTCGACCTCGCCATCGAGGGCGGCGGCCTGCCCAACGCGGGAGGCTTCTTCGAGGTCACGGATGTGG
>CAXGVD010000070.1:0-9531 GCA_964012695.1 uncultured Opitutia bacterium | reverse complement strand
ATCGAGGGAGAGGACTCGGTAAAAGCGGCTGCCGTGGCCGTGACGCAAGAATCCTTCGGCAAGACCGCCGACGACGAAAATGCCACCCTCTTTGTACTCGCCAACTCCAACGGCATGATGGTGAAGGTGACGGACTACGGGGGTACGGTGACGGAAATCTGGGCGGCGGACCGCAACGGTACCCGCGGGGATGTGGCCCTTGGCTACAAGTCCCTCGCCGGGTATCTGGAAGCCAGCCCATACTTCGGTTGCATAACCGGACGCTACGCGAATCGCATTGCCGACGGCAACTTCACCTTGGACGGCGTGAAGTACTCGCTCGCTACCAACAACGGTAAGAATCACCTGCACGGGGGCGATAAGGGCTTCGACAAGCACATATGGGCGACGGAGGTCACCGAGGAAGCGGCTCAAGTTACTTTTACCCGCACCAGCCCGGATGGCGAGGAAGGCTACCCCGGCGCCCTGACTTCGAAGGTTACCTACACCCTCACGGAAGACGACGAGTTGCGCATCGACTACGAAGCCACCACGAACAAGCCCACCGTGATTAACCTCACCAACCACACCTACTTCAACCTCGCGGGAGAGGGGGACCCCACCATTCTCGACCACGAATTGACCATTCACGCCGAGAGCTTCGTGGCCACGGACGAGACCAACATTCCCACCGCCGTTTCCCTCGTTGAGGGCACGCCGCTGGACTTCCGCTCCGCCCAAGTCATCGGCGAGCGCATCAACGACGACCACGAACAACTCAAATTCGGCAAGGGCTACGACCACACTTGGGTCATCGATCGCGACGGTGGAGGCCTCGCGCATGCTATCACCCTTAAGGACCCCGCCAGCGGGCGCGTAATGGACATCTTTACGGACCAGCCGGGAATACAGTTCTACTCCGGCAACTATTTGGACGGGACCATCACCGGCAAAAGCGGCAAGCCCTATCCTCTCCGTTCCGGCATGTGTCTGGAAACGCAAGTCTTCCCCGACAGCCCCAATCATCAGGGTGAAGAAGGCTGGCAGTCCTGCGTTCTCCGCCCCGGTGAGACCTACCGCCACGTCATCGTGCACAAGTTCCGAGCTGAATAAGCGCGAGAACCCTTTGCGATTTACCGAATTTCGACTACGAGCGACGGGCGAACCGTTCGGGCGTGAAACTCGAGTGGGGGAGGGGGTAGCGGAACGCCCTGCGCCGTCCGGTTTGCTTCCATTCGCCCCTTTTCTTTTATTGGATTCTCCATGTCTGAAGTAGAAACCGAATCGCCAAGCGCTCCCGTAGGAGAGGGTAAAGTGGTGGAGGAAATGAAAACCTCCATCCTGCATCACCTGCGCCTAACCCTCGCCCGTCATCTGAGCAACGCTACTGGGCTCGAACTTTGGACCGCCGTCTCGCTGGCAGTGCGGGACCACATTGTGGACCGCTTCATCGAAACCCAAGGCGCCCACAACGAGGCTGACACCCGGCGCGTGTACTACCTCAGTCTCGAATACCTCATGGGCCGCCTGCTCAATGTGAATCTGCTCAATTCCGGTCTCCGAGACGCCGCCCGTAAAGCCTTGGGCGAACTGGGGCGCGACCTCGACGACCTTTGCGAGGAAGAGCACGACATGGGGTTGGGCAACGGTGGTCTAGGACGCCTCGCTGCGTGCTACCTCGACTCCATGGCCACCCTCGAACTTCCCGCCGTGGGTTATGGCATACGCTACCAGTTCGGCCTCTTCCGGCAAGATTTCGAGGACGGGCGCCAAGTAGAGCACCCCGACGACTGGCTCAAGTTCGGCAACCCTTGGGAAATTCCGCGCCCGCAGTACGCCCAGAGCGTCCGTCTCTATGGCCGGGTGGAACACGGCTTCGATAACCTCGGGAACTACTCTCCGCAGTGGGTGGACACCAAGACCATCGAGGGCATCCCCTACGACGTCCTCATCGTCGGTTACGGCGCCTGCACCGTGAATTTCCTACGCCTTTGGGAGTCTAAGGCGTCCCAGGAACTCGACCTCCGTACCTTCAATCAAGGTGGCTACGTCGAGGCCGTCCGCGAGAAAGCCGTCGGCGAAACCATCTCCAAGGTTCTCTACCCCAACGACGAGACCGAGAGCGGCAAGGAACTGCGTCTCGTACAGCAGTACTTCTTCGTCTCCTGTTCCCTCCGCGATATGATTCGCCGCTTCCGCAAACGGGACAGCGACTGGGAGAACTTTCCCGACAAGGCCGTCGTTCAACTCAACGACACCCACCCCGCCGTCGCCATCCTCGAACTTCTCCGCATTCTCGTGGACGAGGATGACCTAGCTTGGGATCAAGCCTGGACCCTCGTCCGCCGCGTCTTCGCCTACACCAACCACACCCTCCTCCCCGAGGCCCTCGAAACTTGGGGAGAGGACCTCTTCGGACGCGTCCTTCCGCGCCACCTCGATCTCGTCCGCGAGGTCAATCGCCGCTTCCTTCAAGACGAAGTGGAAGCCCTCTGGCCGGGTGATGACGCCCGCAAGGCCCGCATGGCCATCGTGGCCGATGGAGCCGTTCGCATGGCTCACCTCTCCGTCGCCGGCAGTCATTCCGTCAACGGTGTCGCCGCCCTTCACACCAAACTGCTCAAGGAACGGATCCTCAGCGACTTCGCCGCTCTCTACCCCGAGAAGTTTAACAACAAGACTAATGGTGTCACCCCGCGGCGCTGGCTCCTCGGTTGCAACCCCGAACTTGCCGCCCTCGTCACAGAAACCATCGGCGACGGCTGGATCACCGACCTCGAACGTCTCCAGGAACTGGACGCCCATGCCGAGGACGCCTCATTCCGCGAAGCCTTTCTCGCCATCAAGCGACGCAACAAGGAGCGCCTCGCCGCCTACGTCCAAACTGAACTGGACCTTGTCGCGGACCCCGACGCCGTCTTCGATGCCCAAATCAAACGCCTCCACGAGTACAAGCGCCAGCACCTCAACCTCCTCCACGTCCTCACTCTATACCGCCGACTCCTTAACGACCCCGACCTCGACATCCCCCCCCGCCTCTTCCTCTTCGGGGCCAAGGCCGCCCCCGGTTACTACCTTGCCAAAATCATCATCCGGGCCATCAACCTCGTCGGTCGCCGCATCAACGCTGACAAACGCATTCGCGGCAAACTCAAGGTCGCCTTCCTTCCCAATTACGGCGTCTCCGTTGCCGAACGCATCATCCCCGCTACCGATCTCTCGGAGCAAATCTCCACCGCGGGAAAGGAAGCTTCCGGCACCGGCAACATGAAGTTCGCCCTAAACGGGGCCGTCACCATCGGCACCCTCGACGGCGCCAACGTCGAGATTCTCGAGGAGGTCGGCGACGAAAACATCTTTATCTTCGGCAAAACCGTAGAGGAAATTCAAACCCTACGGCAAGAAGGCTATTCTCCCCGCGCCTACTACGAGCAAGACGAAGAACTCAAGGCCGCCCTCGACTGGCTCGCTTCCGACTCCTTCTCCCCCCAAGCCGGTCCCCTCTTTGGTGATCTTGTCCGCAGCCTCCTTGACCAAGGCGACCCATTCTTCGTCCTCGCCGATTACCGTGCTTACCTCGAAGCTCAAGAAAAGGCAGGTGCCGCCTACCTCGACAAGGACCGCTGGGGCGTCATGGCCGTCCGCAACGTAGCCCGCTCGGGCAAATTCTCCTCCGATCGCTCCATCAGCGAGTATGCCCGCGAAGTATGGAACCTAGAACCCCTGCCCGTCGAGTGAGGCGCTTCAGCGTCCGAGCCATCTGGATTTCCGCCGCGTTCGGGGGCTGCCTCGCCTTTGCCTCCTGTGGTCCTAAGCTTAAGGACTCCTCGGACCTCCCGTCCGCTCCCGAATCCGGTCCGCCCTTCTCCCCCGGCGAGCGCCTTAGCTACAAGATCAAGTGGGGCGTCTTCCCCGTCGGGAGCGCCGTCATGGAAGTTGGCCAACCCGTGGACCTCAACGGCACCCTCTGCGACCGGCTCGTCTTCTCCGTCCGGACTAACGCTTTTGCCGACAAGTTCTACAAAGTCCGCACCCGGGCGGAAAGCATTGTAGCTCCCGGCTTCGCCCGTACCCTCCGCTATCGTAAGAGCCAGCAAGAAGGAAAGACCAAGCGCGAAGTCCTCGTTGAATACGACTACGACCGCCTTCTCGCCAGCTACTTCAATCTCGGTAAACTCGAAAGGGAAACCGTCATTCCCGCTCAAACTTTCGACCCTCTCGCCATTGCCTTTCTCTTTCGACTCAAACAGCCCCGTCCCGGAGAAGTCTGCAAACTCCCCACCTGCGACGGAAAAAAGTTCCGCGAAGTGGAAGTGAAGGTCGGCGAAAGTGAAACCGTCCGCACCCTCGCCGGAAAATACCAAACCCTTCCCGTTCTCCCCGCCATGGAAAACCTCAGTGGCGTCTTTAAGAAAAGCCCCGACGGCCTCCTTCGCGTATGGTACTCAAACGACCACCGCCGAATTCCCGTAAAAATATCCAGCAAGGTAGTAGTTGGTTCCTTCACCGCCAAACTCCAGAGAGTCCAAAACGACGGGTCGGAGAGGCCTTCTCGGCTCCCTTGAGTTCCGGGGCGGGATGTCCGACTGCCTTAGAATCCCCTTAAGACCTGCGCCATGGGCTGGGTCCGTTGCTAGGACGACAAGGCCTGCCGCCGAAAACTTCGGTTTACGGATTACCTCATAGGGGACAGGCGGCCTTTGAAGAAAGTTGGCTACTTGGCGTTTAGCGATGGGGTGGTCAGGGGGCGAGGTCGAGTTGGGTGCCGGTTTCGGCTCCGGCGTCTCGAAGGAGGTCGGCGGCGGGTCCGTCTTTGCGGGCGATGGCCCAGTCGAGAGGAGTGGCGCCGCGTTCGGCGTGGCGGGGGTTGAGGGGGAGTCCGAGCTTGACCGTTTTGTCGAGAAGGGCGGTGTTTCCGGAAATTGCGGCTGCGTGGAGGAGAGTGAGGCCTTCCTTGTCCGTGACCTTAGGGTCTGCGCCTTTGGCCAGAAGGTAGTCGAAGGTTTCTTCTTGTCCGCCTGAAGCGGCGTAGAGGAGGGGGGTGGAGCCGGACCCATCGAGGAGGTCGGTGGCGTTGGCTTCGAGGGTGAGGGCGCGGAGTGTTTCCATGTCTCCCACTCCCGCGGCGACGTGCATGGGGAACCGGACGGCGGCGCCCCGATTGCGTAGAATGGTTGCGAGGGCCTTGTGCCCGCCTGAGGCTGCGTGCTCGACGAGCCCTCCACCTTGGGCGTCGGTGGCGTTGAGGTCGGCGCCTGAGGAGAGGAGGAGGTCGAGGGTGGCTGGGTTTCCGATCCGGGCGGCTTCCATTGTGGGGGTTACGCCGCTGGCGTCGCGGAGTTCGGAGGACGCGTTGGCGTCGAGGAGGATTTGGGCGGCGTCGGGGTTTCCACTCCATGCGGCCATGTGGAGGGGGGTGCGGTTGGCGTCGTCGGCGAGGTCTGGGCTCATGCCCTGGGATAGGAAAAGGGCTAGAGCGGGGAGCCTTCCTTGCCAGGCGGCGATGTGAAGCGGGGTGAGGCCCCCGGCGAGGTTGAGGGGGGTGAGGTCTGTGCAAAGTGGGAGGGTTTGGCGAAGGAAGGCGAGGTCGTCGGTCAGGATGGCTTTGTAGAAGCGTTCGTTGAAGAGGTGTTGGTCGAGGGTGTTGAGGAAATCGATGAGTCGGGCGAAGGCGGAACCTCCGGTTTCGGGTGAGTTGTTCCAGCGGAGGCGCAGGGTGAAGGTCCCGGAGTCTCCGTAGGCGGAGAAGGATTTGATGCATTCAAAGGCGAGGGCTGCAGCGGGTTGGTCGACGAGGGGAGAGAAGCGGGCTTGAAGGAGGGCGTGGAGGCGGGGGAAGTCCACGTGTATTGCGGCGGGGGCCCTTTTCATTTGCTCGGGGAGGTCGTATGGAAGCTGGGTGGCGTTGACCTCAGGGGGGGGGGAGAGGGTGAAGAGGGTGCCGCCGTGTTGGTTTTGGAAGGATGCGACAGGGGCTTGAGCGGTTCCGAGGAGCTTGGCGAGGCGGTGGGGCCAGGTCTTGGAGGCGTTGTCATCTTGGGTGAGTGCTGGAGCGACGCGAGGAATGAGGTAGTCGGCGAGTGGCTCGACTAGGGTGCCGGAGCGGATGGCACCGAAGAAGGCGGCGGCGTTCGCAGGTACGCTTTTCCATTGGTCGATGTCCGAGGAGGGGCTGGGAGCGGGGCTAGTGGAGATGGAGCTGAGGCGGAGTGCGAGGGAGTGGTCGCTGGAAGAGTTGAGGGCGAGGGAGAGACCGAGCTTGGGTAGGAAGAGATGACATGGTGCGTCCGAGAGGTTGTCCGCGAAGGCGGGCTTGGCGGCGTGGCCGGTGAGGAGATCGTGGACCAGAAGGGTGGTTTCGGGGCTGTCTCCGGCGTGGACGACGAGGCGGTCGTCCTTGGCGGCGAGGGTGAAACCGCCCCCGGTCATAGAGGAGAGGTTGGATCTGGCGGGGACGCCGAGGAGGCCGGCTTGGTCGCCTTGCTGGTAGAAGACGATGGAGGCGTCAGGGGAGAAAGAGGAGGTGTTTTGGCGCAGGACGACGGGGACGGGGATGGAGGAAAGGCTCTCTAGGAGGAGGTCGCGTTCGGGGTGCGGCCCGTAGGTGACAACAAGGTCCGCGCCCGGCGGCGGGCCGAACCAAGTTTGGGGAGATGCTGGCGGGGTAGCGTTGGCGTCGGGTACGGGGGAGGCGTTGGCGTCCGTGGGAGGCGACGGGGGCGGAGAGGGTGGTGGAGACTCGTCTCCGCACCCAACGATGGCGAAAGAGAGGAGGGTGGCGAGAAGGAGGCGCGTGAGCATTTTCATTTCGGTGGTTGTGGGTCAGCGAGGAGAATCCAAATCAAAATGCTTTCGCTCAAGGTAAAAACGACGAGGAGGCAGAAGGAAATCCAGAAATGCGGTTTGTATAGGGCGTAGTTGCGTCCGAAGTAGATGGCGGGGAGGACGCCGAGCCGGAGGAGGCAGAGGCTGTTGAGGAGGAGGGCGACTCCTCCTATAATCTTCATTGGGAATGACATGTGGTTAGTTTTCAGTTTCTTAGGGTTGGGAGGGGCGGGGAGAAGGAAGCGGGACTGAGGCCTGAGCGTTTCTGCTAGTGGCTCGGTGGTAAAAAGGCAACACCGTGAGCGAGGGTAAATCGGGGCGGGCGTGGGTTTCCCGTTGTGGAGGTGCGTTCTTTTCTTATGGGTCAGGGCATGAGAAAATTAATTGCTGGCTGTTTGTTTGTCGTCGTATGCCTTTGGGGCGTGGCCGAGGATGCGGTGGACGCGGAGCTGATGTTTCGGGGGAAGAGGGATGGGTTGTGGTA
Organism: uncultured Opitutia bacterium; assembly: GCA_964012695.1. GTDB lineage: Bacteria > Verrucomicrobiota > Verrucomicrobiia > Opitutales > Seribacteraceae > CAXGVD01. The sequence goes on along the minus strand of CAXGVD010000070.1, from coordinate 2,243 downwards.
TTTCGATTTGTCCCGCAAACCCTTTACGGGCAAGGCGGAATCCAAGTACGCGGACGGCTCTATGAAGTTTTCCGGCAGCTTCGTGGAGGGACTGTACGACGGTGAAGTCCTTCGTTGGTGGCCGAATGGGAAGCGCAAGACCGTGGAAACGTTTGAGAAGGGCGAGCCGACGGGGGAGCATGGGGTATGGTACGAGGACGGCGTACGGCGGCAAAAGCTGAACTATGTTGACGGCAAAGGGGAAGGAAACGCTACGACTTGGTATGCGAATGGGCAAATGATGGAGCGAGTGGCTTTGGTCAAGGGTCTGCGCGAAGGGCCGTATCGAGCTTGGTTCGAAAGTGGCGAGGAGAAGGTGGTTTGCGATTTCGTCAACAACCTCAAACAGGGAGAGGAGCTGCTGTACGCCGAGCCTGGAGTCTTGTCCGGCAAGGCTTTTTTCGAGAAAGGGCGCCCGCACGGCGTCGTCGTCCAATACCACCCCAACGGCGAGAAGTTGACGGAAAAAGGCTATGTGAATGGCGTGCGGGAAGGCGTGGAAAAGGAGTGGTGGTTGAACGGTCGCGTGAAAATCGAGGGAAACTACAAGGCAGGCGGCAAGGACGGCTTGCAGGTCCGCTGGCATGAGAACGGCAAAAAGAGAGCCGAGGCGGAGTATGCCGAGGGCAAGCTTAACGGGGTGGTGCGTGAATGGACGGAGGAGGGCGTTTTGGTCTACAAGGCGACCTTTCGGGACCGCAAGTTGCAAGGAGAACTCCTGCGTTGGAACGCAAAGGGAGAACTGGTTGTGCGAAAGGTTTTCGTTGCGGGAAAGGAAGTGCTGAAGGAGCGTCGGTACGGTCCGGGTGCCACGGAAGAGCTGAAGAGGAAGGAGCGGGATAAATCCACGTCTTCCGACTCAAAGTGAAGCCCGTGCCCGTTGGCTGACGCTGGTTTACCGGATGCCTCTCGCCCACCTGACGAGCATCCCGTGCAGGGTCAGGCCCAATGCGACTCCCGCAATGTTCATGATCATGTCTCCGGCAGAGGGAAAGCGTTTGGGTACGTAGTATTGGCCTAGTTCGTTTATGATGGCGTAGGTAAAGCAGACCCAGGCGGCGGATGCGACCCAGCGGGCATCCGATTTGGGACCGCCCGCTCGCCAGGACCACAGCCAGGCGAGGGCGGCGAACAGGGGCAAGTGGCTTAGGTCTTGCAGCCAGTATGGGTAGTCGAACAGCTCCGCGGCGAAGGCTTCGAGGAGTTCGGGGCCACCTCGTTTCCTGATGACCTCGGGTTTGGGTATGCCCGTGAGAAGCTGGAGGAATAGGAGGTAGCCGACGGGGAGGAGGATAGCAGCTAGCCCTTTGGGTTTACGGGCCCAGTAGGTTGTGGCTTTGCGGAACACAAGGAGGGCAAAATCGTAATTGGCGGGTTTTTGGCAACGCGATTATGTGGCTTGGGCTTGCTCCGAATCAGTTCTTGGTCGTAAAGATAGGAGCCGTCACCTGATTTCGCAAAATGCCGATTTACGAGTTCTATTCGCCTGACACCCGAAAGATTTATTCCTTTTTCGCCCGCTCGCTGTCGCTGGCGGAGGAATTGCCGCTTTGCCCGGACGGTAGGAAGTTCCGGATGAAGAAGCTGGTTTCTGGCTTTTCGATTACGGGAAAGCGTGAGGAACCCCAAGCGGATGGAGGCGGCGAAGACATGGATCCCGACGACCCTTTCGCGGGCCTCGAGGAGGGCAAGGCGGAGGCGGCCATGCGCGAATTGGAGGGGGCCGTGGACGGTATGGACGAGGATAACCCCGATCCCAGGCAAATGGGCAGGCTCATGCGTCGCATGTGCGAACTGACGGGGGAGAGTATGGACGAGCCCATGGAGGAGGTCGTGCGGAAACTGGAGGAGGGAATGGATCCCGATGCTCTGGAGGAGAGCATGGGGGACGTTTTCGGCGATGAGGAAGGGGGCGGTGGGCCCGACGCTTCGGAGGGGACAGAGAAGGGCGAGGGCGGCAAGGGGAAGCTAAAGAGGTTGCTCCGGCGTCCGCTTGCCCGAGACCCCGAACTGTACGAGTTTTCCGACTATTTGAGAAAATGAGGAAGGTCGCGGAGTCGGGGGTGTTTATGCGGGCGCTTTCGCTTCTGTTTTTGGTGGGTTGCGGAGACAACTTCGAGCCGGAAAAGGAGACTCCTGCGATACCTTCTGGGGAGTGGCGGGGAGGGAGCGAGGCATTTGCCAAAACCTTCGAGGTGCGGCCG
>CAXGVD010000069.1:0-9716 GCA_964012695.1 uncultured Opitutia bacterium | reverse complement strand
TTGTCCAAGCGATTCAGGGACTTGATGGCCAAGGACGGATCAAGGTCCACGCCAAGATGACGAAGTCGCCCGAATCCGGTTGTGATGTAGAGGGTCAGGTAATCATTGGCTCGACCACCCGCGAACCAAGGCCAAGCTCCATTGGCCAACTGCATTTCCTTGAGCTTGTTGAAGGCCCGACGTTCTTCATCGTTCAAACGATTATCGTCAAAGAGTATGCCGACGTTTCTGCGGGCCTCGCTCTCGTTCTTGGCTTGCCTAACCCAAGGAGTCTCCATGAGGACCACGGACTTCAAGTCTTCATTCTTTTCCATAGGACTATCCAAGGTCTTGGTGCCCTTCCACTGGTCGAATACCCGACGAACCTTCGGATCGGAATTGGCAATCTCCCGAGCAAGAGAATTAGCATATAGACGGTTGAAAGTTTGCTCGGAACACTCATGGGGGAACTCCATCAGGTAAGGCAAGGCCATCACTGCATACCATGCCGGATTGGAAACCATCTGGACGGTAAAGTTCTTGTGCTTGATTGTGTCGGATCTCCCGGAGGCCATGAGTTTGGCAAAATTGAACTTCTTGGTCTTGGCACCACTAATGGGCAAAGGCATGGACTCGGTTAAGAAAATCCTTCTGGAAAGTACGGGAAGGTAGCCTTCCTCTCCATCGGAAACCTTTCGGGTGGCCCCTATGGTCTTGTAAGTAAGGTATCCCATATCGTCAGGTACTTTGATTTTCCAAGAGAAGGTCTCGGATTGCTTCGCGGGGATTTCAAAGTTGATATCGGTGACGTCGTTGCCGAGGGAGGGATCCACTCGCTTGTTCGTACGGGCATCGTTAAAGGTAAGCCTGACAGCACCCCTCTGAATGGTAGGAGCTTGGTTGGTAACCTTTACGGTAAATTCCAATAAATCCCCCTCGCGGAGGAACCTTGGAGGATTGGGCTGTACCATGAGGTCCTTGGCGGTGACCAAGCTGTCGGTCAGAAACCCCGAGCGCATATCCTTGTCGTGGGCGAAACCAAGGAACTTCCACTTCGTTAGGGCCTCGGGCATGGTGAATTCCAATCGAACCTCACCATCCTGACTTGAGAGCAGCTTGGGGAAGAAAAAAGCGGTCTCGTTCAGGTTCTTGCGGGCGGTGACCTTGGACAGGTCGGGGCCCTTCGGAGAAGCTGCCGGGCCAGCAGAAGCCTTGTCGCTCAGCCCTTCGGCAAAGCCACCCTCCGGCTTGGATTTGCGCTCGGCCAAGGCCATCATGGGCGCAGCAGCGGGCGCGCCCGCAAAGTCTATACCTTCCGCCGCATCCATCGCCATCTCAGGCATCGCCATTCCCTGGTCAAAGGATGAGTTCAAAGTAGCTCTTCGGAACATTCGGCTAGCCAGTTCTCCTCTGCCTCCGTAGCCCCATAGAGCACCTATCATGTCGGGGCGCCACCTCCGGTAGGTCCAGCTCCGGGATTCGCGCTTACTAGACCAATTGCCATGCAAGTGACGGAAGTTCAACGAAGCGTTCTCGAAACGAAAGGAGAGGTTGGATCGATCCCTGCGGAATAGGTTGGAAAAGCCCTGCATCCAATTGTGCGGCTTGTAAGCGTCCAGGGATTCGTCGTAGAGGGCGGCCACCATCTCGGCCACCGCCGTCTTGGCGTCGGATCCGGTAACCACGGCCGTCCAAGTCTCCTTCACGCCCGGCTCCAGCTTGGAAGTAAAACGCTCCCATTTTACGGTAAGGTTCTTGTTGGTCCATGGGACGTTGACCTGCCGTGTAGTCAAGTAGGCTCTGTTCTCACGAACGTAAGTGACGTGAACGGTGAACCCGCCGCGCATGGCCTCCGTGACCTTCTGTTCGATTTTGGCCTGCGTCACTCTATCGTTCGTCCAGAAAGCCCGGATCGATTTTCTCCGATGGATGATTTCCACGAAAGCCCGACCCCTAGGATAACCAGTGCCCCACATGGCTTGGAGAGAGTTGCCGGGTTCGACCGTCCAAGAGGGAGCAGTAACATGGCTAGGAATCTTAACGGCGAATCTCTTTGCATCCGGATTCACCACCAGTATGGGCAACAATCCCTTGACCTCCTTGCCGAAGCGATCCTCGGTTTGAAGAACGGCTCGGTAGGCACCTTCGTCCAGCTTGATGGAAAACTCCTTGTTCCCCTCGGCATCGGTCGTGAAACCTTGGGTTGCGACCACCTCGCCCAGTTCCCACGAACTGGTGTTGGAAAGGTCGGGTTCGGGCTTGTGGTCCCTCAGCATGCCTTCACCATGGAAATGATGATGGCGCTGCCCACTAAGCTTGGCTCGCTGGACCTGTTCGGGTTGCTTGAGCCGGTGAATTTTGAGGGAACCCTCGGAAATCCGCCCCTCACCATCAAGAGAAGTGGTTTTGAGAGTGACCTTCACAGGCTTCGTCGCGACTTGCCAATCTTCAGCCGAGAGTGCTGCTTGTAAAGCGACAAACCCGACGTTCACGCTGCGGTCACCTGATCGAGTCTCCCCAGTGCCATCCACTACGTCGGCATGAACAATGTAGCGAAAAGTGGGTTCGTCCTTCTCGGAAACGGAGGGATCGGGCTTGGCCGTGAACTCGACCTCGAAGGAACCGTCAGCCCCTGTCCGGGTCGTACCGTGTGCGATTTCCTGAGCGGGAGAAGAAGGGAACGGTCTCCACCAGTAATGCCAGCGTAGCCATGGCGGAAAACGAACCTGTCTGACGACACGGTACTTGACCTGCGCGTCGTTTATGGCTGCCCCAGTATAGGCCATGGCCGATCCTCTGACCTTGACCTTGCCGTTAAGCACGGCGGGCTCGGCAGGGGCGTCCACGGTTACTTGAAACTTGGGTCTCTTGTACTCCTCGACGTTCACCTGAGCCGAACCGCCCGGGGAATTGGGGCCCTCGATCTGAATGCGCATCCTGCCCATCAAGCGATCCCGAGGAGCGGTGAAACTGCCGTCGAACGAGCCGTAGTCATTCGTACGATGCTTGGCCCGCGAAATCTCCTGGTTGTTGCGGTCTCGAAAAACGACCGTGAGGTCACGATTCGGGATCACCTTGTAATTGTCGTTCGCTTGGTCGATGCGATAGGAAACACCCTTGTATCGAATGGTCTGCCCGGGACGGTAGAGGCTACGGTCCGTAAAGAATACGGAGCGTTCGTAAGGTCTTGGATTACTTACTCGGTCATTGACGTAATAATCATTGGCCGTGGCCAAGGATTGCCCTTGGTGCGAGGCCAAAATAGTGAGGCTGGTACGATTGGTCTGCAGTTTGAAAAGGCCGTTTGCGTCAGTCCGTGTGGCTCGGAGTTCTACCCTGCGATTATTTCGTTCTCTCTTCCAAGAGCGTACTGAGGCTCCTTGAACGGGTTCGCCCGAAATCGCGTTCAGGACAAAACCTTCAAGAGCCCCGGACCCTTGACGGGTAAGCATGACCAAGGAAAGGTCGCTCACCCAGAAACTCGAGTAACTAACGCGGTTTTCCTTGTCCCCGAAATTGGGGTCATGACTGGCAAAAAGGAAGTAGGAGCCGGGCTCGAGGCCTTTGGGAGCGGGAATCTTTTCCACCCGTTGCTTGAAGTCGTCGGTCGGCGGCAGGTCGACGGACCATTCCTTGACGGGTTTGCGACGCAACCATTCTGCCTTTTTACGATGGTCGATGTATTCGGGATGACGCTGAGTGTCCTGCAACCGGTTAACCCAATTAAAGGACACGACTCGAAAGTAAGCCTTGGTGAGGTTGCGATAACGCAACTCGACATTCGGCATGGGCTCGTTCCATACGCGTTCGCTAGATACGGAGGAAGACTTCGCTTCTATTTGGTTAACCAAGTTCTTACATTCCTTGCCTCCCACGCTATCGGGAAAAATGGCCGCACCCCGCTTGGCCAGTTTGTGAGCTTCCACAAGTTCTCCCTCGCCATGCAAAACCTGAGCATGCCGAGACATAGCCCGAGCAGACATTTCGTGATCCGCCCATTGTTGAGCGAAACGCTTGAGAGCGGCCTTGTAACGAGCTTTCTTTTCTTCTCCGAAAGCTTGGTTGTTACCGAACTGCAGACGATGAAGATCGGCATCGACCAAGGCGTCTTGGTTGTCGTCCTCCAGATGAAACCTCAGTAAATCTTGGAACAACCGGATCGCCTTTATCTTTGGTGACTGATCGTCTTCGGAATCGATTTCCCAAGCCAGAAAATCCTTGGCGGAGGCAAATATCGGGCTGTCGGCGGACAGAACGAAGGCATCCTGAGCTTTGGAACCGGCCTGCTCGCCTGCGGAATAAAAGCTAAGGGCGTCGTGAGCCACAAAATCATAGAGGGTCGGCCTGTAGCTGTCGGGCACGGATCCTTGGTTTAGGAGAAAGTTGTAGTCGCCCACCTTCTCCGCCTTCAAGGCCTCCTCGTGGGTCAAGGTCCGCTGAAACTGCTTGTCGATTTCCGCCAGAATGCGGGGCAGGTCCCAAGTCTGCATGTCGTCTCCCGGGGCCTCCGCTGTTCTCGTCCGTTGGGCGAAACGCCATCGGTTATTTTGGAAATAGTGCCAATACCAATTCGCCAGCACAGCTTGGAGCATGGGCCGCAAAACCTCCGGGGCCTTCGCCATCTCCGCCTCCAACCGAACGATTTTCTCCTCTGGCTTGTTACCCTGAATGGCCCCTTCTAAGTTCACCCGCTGGACGATGCCACGAATCGCCTCCGCCCGGGCGTCCTGCTCCACCGCCCGCTTGATGAAAGGCTCCAGTTTCTCAATCGCCGTCTTGGGCAAGCCCTTATTCATCTCCGCCTCCACGGCCTCCCATTGGTCGGTCAGGGACGAAGGCCCCGCCTTCTGCCCCACCAACCAAATGCCCACACCGGCAAAACACAGGAAAAGCGACGCGTGCTTAACAAGAGAATACTTCATGACAAACCTTCGTTGGTGAACGAGAATGAATAGCACTCCAGCCTATCCTGCACCCGAGTCGAGAAGCAATCCTCAACCACAAGCCAAGAACCGTGTGGAAGCTCTTCCGTATAATGACGCTCCGGACACGCTGTTCTTAGAAAAAGTTTCCCGCGGCCCGAAAGCCAAGCGGCCCGTCGCCGCCTTTCAGACCAAACCGGGTATAGGCGGCTTAGCCAGCAACTCGTTCACCTCCGGAGCCGCCGAGGGATCAAGGCGCAACACACCAGGGTCGATGAGGGTTCGTAGGATGGTCGAGACAAGGTGAGAGGGATCGTAGGGCGTGGTGGCGGGCTCGCCGCCTTGGGAATCGGAGGCTCCGATGATCTTGCCTTCGCCAATGCCGCCGCCGTACATCATGAGGGGGGAGAGTCGGGACCAGTGGTCGCGTCCGCCGTTCTTGTTTATCCGGGGCGTCCTGCCCATTTCGCCACAACAGACTAGAAGGATTTCGTCCTGCATACCGCGGGCTTCGAGGTCGCGAATGAAGGCGGCAACGGCATGATCGAAGCTGCGGCCTACCGCTTCCATGCCGTCACGCATGTTAAGGTTGTTGCCGTCTGCGTGCATGTCCCAGACACCCGCGTAGCCAGCATGAACGGTTACGAAACCGCAACCTGCATCGCACAGCCTGCGGGCGAGCAGGAGAAGCTTTCCAATACTGGAGGCTTGAGCATTGTAGTAGCCGGAACGCCCTCGTGAGACCTTGTTCCAACGCTTGCCTCCGAAGAAATGCGAAGTGTCGTAGGCTTTCAAAACGCGAGGATCTTCGCGGGAAAGATCGAGGGCCTTAGTCACGCCGTCTCCGAGAAGGACATCGTAGGTTTGGGCTCGGAGGTCGTCAAGGGTTTGGAACTCGTTCTCCGCCTCCGCCCGTCGCTTGAGACCGTCCAGTTTGTCCAGCAAGTGCTTGCGTCCATGAAGCAAGCGTTCGCGGGGCAGGTTGAGGGACATGTCCTGCTGCAATTGCCCTTTGCCCCCCGGCATGAAGGGAGCGTAGCTTTGGGAGTGCGGCCCCGTGGAACGGAGGTCCCCTCGGGCGGAGGGACCGGGAAGGGATGAATCTACGGCGGCGGGATGGAGAATGGCGCCCGTGGGCATGCCGGAATTCGATCTGGTGGCTCCCGCCACTCGGGAGTAGTGCACGCCGATGTTTGCATCCTTTGAGTAGGAGGAGACAATCGGCTGAATGTTGTGCCCCGCGTTTTTCGTGTGGAAGGAGCGCACGTTCACGAACTTGTGGGCCAACTTGGCCAGTTGCTCCATGGTCGAACCGAAGCGCACGCCGGGAATGGAAGTGGGAACGACGTTCGTAACGGTCCGTATCCCGGAGGGTGCACCGGGCTTTGGGTCGAAGGTCTCGAACTGGCTAGGGCCGCCCTGCTGGAAAAGAAAGATGACGGACTTGCCCGTAAGCGGATTAGGCACGCCCCCCTTCTCCCCCGCTGCCCCCTTACTCGCCAACAAGTCGGAAAGCGTCAACCCTCCCAAGGCGAGACCACCGACGCTCAAAAGCTTCCGGCGACTCATCCGTCCGCAGTCGTCAAACACGTTCAGCATGAGCCTGAAGCTAAACCGAATAACCCTGCACCGACCAGAGCAAAGCGAGAAGCCAAAGTACATTTAAGGAAGAAGCTTTGCCTTCTAGAACTCCCCTCCATTAATTCGAAAGGCAATCGCGCCAAGAAACTTTCTCTCGCAAAATTCCTCCCGGGAGATGGCCCGTTCCTTGACTTCCCACATCGGACAGACTAGCCTGCAAATCGATGAATCGCATGCAATTTTCGCACGCCAAGAAGAGCTTCCGGGCCTATGGATTTGCGGTGCTGACGACCATACTCGGATCACCTCTCGTCTTGTTCGGACGCGGAGGCAAGGCCGTGGAGTCCAATCCCGAGCGGGACAAGGCCCTGGCGGAGGCGGACAAGAAGGCCTTCGAGGAGAATATGGCGGCCTTCAACGAGAAGGTCATGCCCTTTCTCAACGAGCATTGCGTACGCTGCCACAAGCCGGGCAAGAAGAAGGGCGACTTGGACCTGACCGCACTGGACCCCAACATGAAGGACGGCAACGGTGCCTCCCGCTGGGCCGTAGTCAGAGAAAAGCTGGAGTTGGACGAGATGCCGCCGGAGGACGAGGACCGCCCCGACCCCATCCAGGTGCGGGATGCCCTGGCCTGGATAAAGGCCGAGATGAAGCGATCCCGCCGCAACTTCACCTCCCGCATCCTGCACCTGAACGCCAACAAGGTGTCCCACGAGGAGCTTTTCTTTCCGGAGAACGACGTACGCGCTCCCCTCGACGCAGCCCCGAGGATACGCCGCCACAGCCCCGAAATTTACGAGACCTTCCGCAAGGAGGCGGCCAAAGGCTTCGAGGGCTTGGTAGGTAATCCCTACTCCCGCGACCCGCGCTACCTCTTCGGCGACATGGGCGCCCCGAAAATGGACGAACCCACAACCACGCAACTGCTCCGCAACGCCCTCACCATCGTGGGCAGACAGACAGGCCATGTGATCAAGGACGGCAAATTCGAGCCCTCCCGCTTCGCCAAGAAGGAGTTTCTCCAGTTCGTGGACCCCGCCCAACCCCTCACCCCGGAAAAGATGGCCAAGGCCGTCACCATGGAGTTCCGCCACGTCCTCGCCCGCAACCCAAGGGAACATGAGTTGAAGAAGTTCGTGGCTCTTATGGAAAAGAACGTGAAGGACGCCGGGCGCGTCTCGGGCGTCCGCTACGCCCTCGCCGCCGTCTTTCTCCTGCCCGACGCCGTGTTCCGGACCGAACTGGGCGGAACCGAGGCGGCGCCGGACGGCGAAGGCCGGGTCCGATTGTCCCCGCGAGAAATCGCCTTCGCCCTCTCCTTCGCCCTCTCCGACAAACGACCAGACTCCCGCCTCCTCGACCGCGCCACCAAGGGCGAATTGGACGACCAAGCTGGCGTCAAAGCCGCCGTGGACGCCCTCTACGACGATCCCAAGTTCGCTAAGCCCCGCCTCCTCCGCTTCTTCCACGAGTTCTTCGAGTACAACAAGGCGGACGACGTATTCAAGAACACCGACGAGTACGGCCACCACAACGCCCGCGTCCTCATCTCCGACACCGACAACCTCGTCCGCTGGATTCTACAGCGCGACAAAAACGTAATCGCCGAACTCCTCTCCACCGACAAGGCATTCGTCAACACCCGCTACGACTCCAACAAGAAGCAAGTCGTCCAGTACGAAAGCGGCCGCTTCGTCCACCTTTCCTACAGCCTGCCGCCCGACTGGAAGTGGACGCCCGAGCAACCCGTCAGCATGCCCGCCGGCACCCGAGCGGGCATCCTCACCCAACCCTCCTGGCTCGTCGCCTGGTCCATGAACCAGGACAACCACGCCATCCTGCGCGGCAAGTTCGTTCGCGAGCGCCTCCTAGGCAATGTCGTGCCGGACATCCCCATAACGGTAGACGCACAGCTTCCCCACGCCCCCGAGAAAACCCTGCGCGAACGCATGGAGGTCACCCGCGAGGAATACTGCTGGCAGTGCCACAAGCTGATGAACCCCGTCGGCCTCCCCTTCGAGACATACGACCACTTTGGGCGTTTCCGCGGCCTCGAACTCGGTAAGCCCGTGGACGCCAAGGGCCGCATCGACCTCGTGAACGACAAACGCCTCGACAAGCTCCCCGTAGACGGTGCAGTCGATTTCGTCCGTCATCTCGCCAAATCCCCCCGTGTGGAAGAAGTCTTCGTCCGCCACGCCTTCCGCTACTTCCTCGGCCGCAACGAAAACCTTGGCGACGGCCCCACACTCCGGGCCGCACATAAAGCCTACCGCGAAAACAGCGGTAGCTTCCGCGCCCTCGTAACCGCCCTCCTCACCAGCGAATCCTTCCTCTACCGCACCCCCTCAAAACTTGTCAGTGCGGAGTAATGAACCCCCTTCCACGGATCAAATAACTATTGCGAGGAATCGCATGCAACTTTAGCTTTTCGACATACGTTCATCCAAAACTAGCGGGAGCCAGCCAATGAACTTTAACCTGAATCGACGCAATTTCCTACGCAATACGGGTCTCGGGGCCGGCAGCTTGGCTCTTGCCCCCATCGTTCAACAGCTTAAGGCCCGGGCCTCGGGACTCGGTCCTAAGGCTCCGCGCTTCGTTTTCGTGGTGGAATCCAACGGCGTGCCGCCCCAACAAATGGCTCCCTCCGGCGTAAAGCGGGGCGCCCGCCGCCAGCAACCGTTGAACGGTCCCGCCGAAATTCTCGATCTCCCCTTAACAGACCGCGAACTCCCCTTCTCCCTCGAACCCATCACGCCTTGGAAGGACAAAGTCACCATCGTCCAAGGTCTCTCGGGTAAGGTCTGCGGCGGCGGTCACTCCAACAACTTCCAGGCTCTCGGCTGCTTCAGCGGCCAAGGCGAATCCGGCGCCATCAAGGGGGAAACCATCGACGGCGCACTCGCCAAGCACCTCGGCGGCATCTTCCCCCACGTCGGTCTCGGCATCTCCAAACGGCTCGAAAACAACGTGGTGTACAGCATCTCCGCCGCCGGCCCCAACCAAGGCCTACCCATCATGGTGAAGCCAGACCAGGCCCTCGGCGCCCTCTTCGGCTCCGTTGCCGAAGGTTCCGCCAAGAACGACTTCATCGCAAAGCGCAACCTGCTCGACTTCCTCAGCGAAGACGTCAAGCGGGTCGAGAAGAGCCTCGCTGTCCCCGAGCGCGACCAACTCACCGCCTACCTCGACACTTTCAATACCCTCAACGAGCGCCAAAGCCGCCTC
>CAXGVD010000068.1:0-9827 GCA_964012695.1 uncultured Opitutia bacterium | reverse complement strand
CCTCCATTACGCCCCAAGCACTGGAGGTGGAGAGGAAGACGGGGTCCTCTGTTTCGAAGAGGGCTTGAGCGTTTGGCTGGACCCGGCGGTATAGTTCGACGAAGTCGGGACTGCGATGTCCCATGACGGGCGCAGCCATGGCTTCGTAGGTTTCGTCCGAAACGTGTATCGGCCCGGGGATGAAGAGCTTATAGTCAATCATGACGGGTGAAGGTTGCTTGCTGCGGGACCGGTTAGGAGTTAACCGGATTGGGAGCGCGGTTGCCTTCGGCCACGACTATGACCTTTGGTTCCCAGTCGGCGGCTTCCTCGGGTGTCAAATGAACGAAGGAGAGAATGACGAGTTTGTGACCCGGTTCCCCTTTGCGGGCGGCGGCTCCGTTCAGGGCTATTTCACCCGAACCCGCCGGGGCCGGTATGACGTAGGTTTCCAAGCGTTCCCCGTTGTTGATATTGCCGACAAGAATCTTCTCGTAGGCTAGAAAACCGGCCGCCTCCATCAACTTTTCGTCAATGGCGAGACTGCCCGAATAGTCTGGCGCCACGGAGGTGACCGTGGCGCGATGGAGCTTGGATTTGAGTAAAGTGACTTGCATGTAGGAAGGTAAGCGGGGCGGGTGAAGCGATGGGATGAAATCACGTGAGTCGGGAAAGTCAAACGAGTAACGCTGAGAAAGGGTGTGGGGCACTTTGGGAACTGGTTGGCGGTCGGTTTCCGAAGTGCAAGCCTGCTCTTTACTCCCTGCCGACACCCCGGCATAATGATTGGCTTTTTCTCGGAATCTTGCGCAAGTGAAGGCGGAAAACGAAGACGTGGCGGTGGAGAACGCCGAACTGGCGGAACTCGACGCCCCAGACCGGGTGCGGTGGGCTGCGGAGCGTTTTGGAGACGGGTTGGTGATGTCCACCAGTTTCGGGCTCCAGAGCGCCGTAATGCTTCACTTGGTCTCCTCGATCATGAGGAAGGTGCCGATTGTCTTCGTCGATACAGGCTACCTCTTTCCCGAGACATACGAGTACGCCGACAAACTTCGCGCCCGCTTGAAAATCGAACCCTGCATTTACTCGTCTCCATTGACTCCTGCCTATCAAGAAGCCCGTTACGGCAAGCTCTGGGAGCAGGGCGCCGAAGGCATGACCCGCTACAACTATCTGAACAAGCGGGAGCCCATGGACAGGGCCCTGAAGGAGTTGAAGGCCACCGCATGGTTGGCGGGCCTACGCCGTACTCAAGGTTCTTCGCGGGCTGAGCGCTCCTTCATCGAAAGGCAAAACGGCTTCTACAAAATTTACCCCATTCTGGACTGGGACGACAAAACCACCTACCGCTATCTCCCCGAGAACGACTTGCCCTATCACCCCCTCGAAGGCATGGGCTACGACTCCCTCGGTGACGTTCATAGCACCCGCAAACTCGAGCCCGGCATGAACCCCGAAGACACCCGCCACGGTGGCCATAATCGGGAGTGTGGGCTGCACGTCGATTTGCCGGAGGGGCACGACTTCTCCGTCTAGCCACCGCTCAGGAACCAACTGTATGATTTCACCCGAAGACAAAACCGAAATGGAGGCCCTCGTCAAAAGGACCGGCCACCTCTGGAAGTTCCTTGATTGCGACGGCAAAAAGAAGGAGATCGGCCAATTGGAGGAAAGGATGTCCGCCCCCACCTTCTGGGACGATCAAAACGAGGCCCGCAAGGTCTCCTCCGAGCTGAACCGCCTGAAGCAGACCGTCGAGAAGGTCGAAACCTTTCGTGGCAAGGTCGAAGACCTCGAAACCCTCGCCGAACTGGCCGAGGAAGACGAGGACGAAGAGCTTTTGGGCGAATTCGCAACCTCTCTATTGGAACTCGGAACCGGCATCGAAGACCTCGAAATCGCCAGCTTCCTTAGCGAACCCTTCGATGCCCGTCCCGCAATCCTTAGCATACACGCGGGGGCTGGCGGCACGGAATCCTGCGACTGGGCGGACATGCTCATGCGCATGTATGTGCGCTGGGCCGAGCGTCGCGGTTTCGCCGTGGAGGTTCAGGACGCCCAACCTGGCGAAGAGGCGGGCATCAACCGCTGCACCATACGCATGGAGGGGCTCAACGCCTACGGCTACGCCAAGGCAGAGCGCGGCGTCCACCGCCTCGTCCGCATCAGTCCATTTGATTCCAACAAGCGCCGCCATACCTCCTTTTGCTCCGTGGACGTCATCGCCGAGCTGGAGGACGAAGACGCCGAAATGGATGTGGACGAAGACGAACTCCGCATAGATACCTACCGCTCCTCGGGTAAAGGCGGCCAACACGTCAACAAGACGGATTCCGCCGTACGTATCACCCATCTCCCCACCAATATCGTCGTTCAGTGCCAGAATGAGCGCTCCCAGCTCAAGAACAAGCAGACCGCCATGCGCGTCCTCAAGTCCCGCCTCTACGAAAAACAGCAGGACGAGAAGCGGGCCGAGCTGGAAAAGTTCTACGGCGAAAAGGGCGAAATAGGCTGGGGAAACCAAATACGCAGTTACGTCTTTCAGCCCTACCAAATGGTTAAGGACCTCCGCACCGGGGTGGAAACCTCCAACGTACAGGAAGTGATGGACGGCGCGCTCGACGCCTTCGTCAACGGCTGGCTTCGTGCTGGCTCTCCACGCCAACGCAACAAGGACGCCCAACCCGACGACTGAGGAGCACCGCCTCGTCGCCCGAACTCATCCCACTACCACGCGCGAAAGCCCGGTGAACGACGACCCGAGCCCGGAAGCCCCGCCCCCCGTTTCGCAGGCCAAGCTGCGCCGGGCCATGGATCGCCCTCTCTTCGCTGGCAAAACTTGGCGCTCCTCGCCCGTACCCCTTAGCCTGAAGCCCGAGCAAGTCCGCGAACTCCGCCAAATCGGAAACGCCTGTTTCGCCTTTCACCAGGCGCTGGAGAGACTTTACCTCAAGTCGCGCGCTGATGAGAGAGTCCTTCGCAACGCGGACCTGCGCGTCCCGTGGGTGGCTGCCTATCTGGACGCGGGCAAACCCGACTGGCTCGTCCGCCACGCCGCCTCTCCCGCCCTCAAGGGGAGCTTCCCGCCCGTCCTGCGCCCCGACCTCCTCCTTACCGCCGACGGCTTCGCACTCACCGAGCTGGACTCCGTTCCCGGCGGTATCGGCCTCACCGCCCATCTTGAGGAAACTTATTTTTCCGCCGGCTCCGCCATGCCGGCCCGATTCGCCGAAGCCCTCGAAGCCGCAGCACCCGGCTCAAACGACTCCGCGACCGGGCGCTTTCTTTCCATCGTGAGCGAGGAAGCCTCCGATTACCGCCCCGAAATGGATTGGCTCGCCGAAACGCTCCGGGCCGCCGGCCGTGCCGGGCAGGTCGCAAACCCCGATGAACTCGACTTCACTTCCGACGACGTTCTTCTCCGTGGCGAAAAGCAAAGCATCATCCACCGATTCTGGGAACTCTTCGACCACGATGGCGTACCCTTCATGCCCGAGTTGGCCAAACGAGTGGAAGAGGGTGGGGTGGTGGTCTCCCCGCCCATGCGACCCTTTCAGGAAGAAAAGCTGGCCCTAGCCCTCTTCTGGCACCACAGGCTCCGCGACTATTGGAAGGAAAACCTCCCCAAGCCCCATCTACGCTTGTTGCAACGTCTGATTCCCCACACTTGGATCATGGACCCCGCCGAGCTTCCCCCCGGTGCCGTCCTCGATGCCCCCGTGGTCCGCGGCGAACCTATCTCCGACTGGCTCGAACTTGGCGCCGCCTCCAAGCGGGAACGCCTTTACGTGCTCAAGGCCAGCGGTTACCACGAAACCGCCTGGGGAGCCCGAAGCGTGACCGTGGGTGAAGACGCCTCCTCCGCTGAATGGGCCGAAGCCGTGGAACGTGCCTTGGCCGCCTACCCCGAGCCCGTCTTCGTGTTGCAGGAATACCGAAAACCCCTTCGCCTCGAACACCCCGTTTACGAAACCTCGGAAGACGAAACCGAAAAAATCGTACCCATGGCCGCCCGCCTGCGCCTCTGTCCCTACTACTTTGTAAAAGGCGGAGAAGCGCACCTATCCGGTGCCCTGGCCACTTTTTGCCCGGCGGACAAAAAAATCATTCACGGAATGAAGGACGCCGCGCTGGTTCCATGCCTCCTGCCCTGCGAGGGATAGAAAAGAGGCCCTAGGAAGAACGGAAAATATCCCGTTCAGGCAGCGTCCCGTTTTTTTCGGGCGGCGATGGGCTTGAGCTTCGCCTTGGCGGTGCCGCGCACAACGCCCGCGTTGATGACGACCTCCACGGGTTCGTCCAACTCGGGTAGGTCGTACATGATGTCCAGCATGATCTCCTCCATGATGGAGCGCAGGGCCCGTGCTCCCGTCTTCAGTTCGATGGCGCGGCGTGAGATTTCCATCACAGCTTCCTTCGTGAACCGCAACTGCGCCCCCTCCATGGAGAAGAGCTTCCGGTACTGCTTTACCAGCGAATTCTTCGTATCTTGGAGGATGAGGACCAACTCCTTTTCGTCCAGTTCGTGAAGCACGGACAATACGGGGAGCCGCCCGATGAATTCGGGAATCAGCCCGTACTTGACGAGGTCTTCCGGACGCACGTCTTCCAGCAATTCCTCTTCCGTCTTCCTTTCCTCGGAACCGTAGCCAACCGTTCGATTGCCCGAACGTTGCTCGATGATTTGGTCCAAGTCCACGAAGGCGCCTCCGCAAATGAAAAGCACGTTCGAAGTGTCCAGTTGGATGTATTCCTGATTCGGATGCTTGCGGCCGCCCTGCGGAGGTACGTTGCAGGTGGTCCCCTCCAATATCTTGAGCAGGGCCTGCTGCACGCCCTCGCCGGAAACGTCGCGGGTGATGGAAACGTTGTCCGTCTTGCGGCCGATTTTGTCGATTTCGTCCACGTAGATGATGCCGCATTGGGCCTTGTCTACGTTGTGGTCGGACGCCTGAAGCAGGCGGAGGATGATGTTCTCCACGTCGTCGCCCACGTAGCCAGCTTCCGTCAGAGTGGTGGCGTCCGCAATGGCGAAGGGAACGTCGAGCAATTTGGCCAGTGTTCGGGCCAGGTAGGTTTTGCCTGAGCCCGTAGGGCCGATGAGCAAGACGTTGCTCTTTTCGATTTCCACCTCGCTCAGGTCGCTGTCCGTGAAGGGGCTTCCGGAGGCGTCGGCCCCGCCCCCCATCTCGGAGGCCAGCCGCTTGTAGTGGTTGTACACCGCCACCGACAGAACCTTCTTTGCGTGCTCCTGGCCGATGACGTGTTCGTCCAAATGGGCCTTGATGACGTTCGGCTTCACCAAGTTGAAGACTGGCTTCTCACCCGTTGCGGCGGCCTGCTTGGCTTCTTCCTTCTCTCCCAGTTCGCGGTCGATGATGGTCTTGCAGACCCGCACGCAGGAGTCGCAGATGAAAACCCCGGCGGGCCCCGCAATCATTTTTCGCACTTCCCCCTGCGGCTTGCCGCAGAAGGAGCAGAAGTTGATTTTCGTAGGTCGAGCCATGACGGGCTGAGACGGGTTATACGGGTTTCGCTTCGATTACCTCGTCCACCAAACCGTAGTCCATGGCTTCTTGGGCGGTCATGTAGTTGTCGCGGTCGGAATCTTTCTCCAACTGCTCGATGCTTTGGCCGCTGTGCTTGGAAAGGATTTCGTTGATGGTCCGGCGCCAGCGCAGGATTTCCTTGGCCGCGATGGAAATGTCCGAGGTCTGGCCGCCCGCTCCTCCGCTCGGTTGGTGAATCATCACCCGACTGTTCGGCAGGGCGTAGCGCTTGCCTTTCGTGCCCGCTGCCAGAAGCACCGTGCTCATGCTTGCGGCCATGCCTATGCAATAGGTCACCACTTCGCACTGGAGGAAGTTCAGGGTGTCGTAAATCGCCATGCCGTCCGACACGCTTCCCCCCGGCGAGTTGATGTAGATGTGCACGTCCTTCTTCGGGTCTTCCATCTGCAGGAACAGAAGCTGGGCGATGATGGAGTTGGCGACGTAGTCGTCGATGGGCGTGCCGATGAACACGATGCGGTCCCGCAGCAAGCGGCTGTAAATGTCCCAAGCCCGCTCTTGGCGGCCTTCTCGTTCATAAACGTGCGGCAGTGGCAAATATGCTCCCATGATGTGATTCCTTATCTTGGCAAAGAGAGGTTCTGAGGCGAGTTCAATCCGCGTTTTCGCCATCGATTTCGGCAAGCTCCGTGTGAGCTTTCGATACTATGAGTTCAAGCGTTTTGTCGTGCAGCACGTCCCTTTGCAGACGGGCTATTTCGGCCCGGTTCTTGGAAAGGGCGGTGACGTAGGTCTGCGGGTCCTCCCGCCGCATCATCGCTTCCTGGGTGGCGGCTCGGGCCAATTCTTCGTTGTCCACTTGGATTTCCTCCTTCTCCGCGATACGGGAGAGGATAAGCTGCATTTTCACTCGGGCGGCGGCTTGCGTCTGGGCCTGTTGCCAAAGTTCCTCCCGCTTGGATTCCACCTCCTCGCGTTCGGCACCCTGCTGAAGCCCGCTCTGCACGATGCGCTGAAAAATCGACTGGGCTTCATCCTCAACCGCCTTCGGGGGTAGTGGGAAATCATCCGACTCGATCAGCTTCTGCGTCACTTGGCGACGCTTGCCGTTCTCGTTTTCGCGTTCCTTGTGGGCTACCACGTTCTCCTTGATGCGGTCCCGCAGTTCGTCGACGTTCTCCACCTTCAGGCTTTCCAGGAACCCCTTGTCCTCCACGTCGGGCAGTCGCTTTTCGCGCACTTCGTGAACTTCAAGTTCGTAGGACACGGTCTTGCCCGCAAGGGGAGGTAACTCGAAATCCTCGTCGAAACTCTCCTCCACCGTCTTCTTCTCCTCGGCTTTCATTCCCACGATGCCTTCCGCCACCGCCGGCACTCCGAGCCCCTTGTCGGAACCCGCTTCCTCCCAAGTGTTGGCCTGTTTCCCGTACATCGGCTTGTCAGGTACGAGTTCCGCCACGGCGGTTCCGTCCAAAGTCCCTTCGTAGGAACACTTCACGTAATCGCCTTCCTTGACCTCGCGCTCCACGGTCTCGTAGGCCGCTCTTTGGTCCAAAATACCCTGGAATTCGCGCTCCACATCCTCGTCCGTCGCCTCCGTACCGTGCACCTGAAGCTCGTACGAAGCGTAGTCGGGAATCTCGAACTCCGGTTCCACGTCCACCGTCACCTCCACCTTCGCCGGCGCATCCGCGGAAACGTCTCCCGCGTCCACACCCAACACGGAATGAATTCGCAGGCCGTCCTGTTCCAACACTGCCTCGTAAGCCTCCTCGGATACCTTACGCGTCAGCTCCTCGCCCATCTGCTTGGCGAACTGCTTCCGGACCACGTTGGCCGGCGCCTTGCCGGCGCGAAACCCGGGTATCCGGGCCAGTTTGGTGAAATCCTTCAGCACCGCTTTCTCCTTCTCGGCGACTTCTTCCGCCTCGAAGGTCACGGTGGCTACTTTACGGGCTTCGCCCGCTTCCTTTAACTCGACGTTCACGATATCTCTCCGGAAATGAGGCCGCAGACGGCCTGCTTGGTGAAAAAACAAACTCCTCCGCTTGAAGAACGTTCGCAACAGGCGAGACCATCCAACACGCCGGAGGAGATTTCCTCGACTACATAGCGCCAAGCCCGAAAGGTCAACGCGATTCAAGCGCTCTCAAGAGCCTCTTCGGCCCCGGCATGTAAGGCCTGCGGCCATGTCCCGAGCTTCTTTTCATACGCATGAATCCGCGCAATCGAGGGGTTCATTTGTCGTTTCACGCTCGGATGGGCGCAAGTTCCCACAGAATGGGCATCCTTGGTGGCCTGGCGGTCCCGCGTGAGCTTTTCCCAACGAGACGGCTGGAAACTTGAAAATCCTTCAGTAAGGCGCGGGACGCGTGCTCGCCACCAAGTCCGTCATCGCCCGCAACTCCTCGTGGACTCGACGGATTTGCTCCGGATGAAACTCACGAATTTGCATCAAAAAGTCCCCCGTTGCTTCGTTCCTTCCCAGAATGCGAAACCGCTCCCCATCCAGCGCCTCCTCGAAAGCCTCCTCCTTCACCCCCGCCCGAGCCGTCAAATAAAGTTCGGAAGCCCGAGAAAAACGCAGGGCGGCCTGCTCGGGCACCTCCTCCACCAACACGAACAGCCTCTCCGAGCGAAACGCCCCCGTCGTCTCCACCACCCAGGCTCGCTCCGCCGCTTCCAGCCCTGCCAAGCCGGTCGAAGCATTCTCCTCGTAATGCACAACCACCCCGTTCGGCAGTTTTTCCCTCAAACCCGCCGGAACCGGGGCGAAGGGAAGCCCGCCCAAAGCCGTCTGCAACGAGTCGTAATTACCCGGACGGTTCGCCGCCTGCTCCTCCTTTACCTGAAACGCATGACGCACCAGCAGGGAGGACGCCGCCACCCCAATCGCCACTCCGACCCAAATCGCCAAACGCCTCTCGCCTTTCGTCGCGCTCATTCCTTTTCGGTAATTCCCATGAAAACGCCCTCCTTTGCCGGCAATCCACTCAAGAAGCAAAACCGAAACGAAGCTTGTCCTCCGCCTCGCCTTTCGCCATTCCCACCAAACTTTACCGACCATGCTTACCGCCACGCAGGAAATTCGCGTTCGATACGTCGAAACCGACAACATGGGCGTCGTCCATCACGCCAACTACTTCGCTTGGTTCGAAGCCGCCCGCGTCCACCTCCTCGACGAGCTCGGCCTGCCGTACCGCAAACTCGAAGAACAAGGCTATCTCCTCCCCGTCCTCGCCTGCTCCGCCGAGTTCAAGGCTCCCGCACGCTTCGACGACCGCCTCCACGTCACCGTCTTCATCGAAGAACTCCCAACCGCCCGCATCCAAGCCCGCTACGAAGTCAAGCGCGCCGACCAACTCCTCGCCACCGGTCACACCCTCCACGCCTTCGTCTCACCGCAAGGTCAAGTCATACGCCCGCCCGAAGCCTTCCTCGAAAAAGCCAAGGAATGCTTCCATCCTCAAAAGTAGAAGCGGCCTTCCGCCGGCTTGCCCTTATACTTTGAGAGAGCTTTTCCCTTAGCGCCGTCCGGCGCTTCCGAAGGGATTGAAGATAAAAGGCCCCGAAGCCTCACTCCCTCAATCCATCCACGCCTCGGGGTGTAGCTTGTGCTGCTCCGGTTCCTCCGTTTCCGCGAAATACACCGCCAGCCTGAAGTAGGGCAGGCGGTGTTCCGGCAAGTCCGGCTTGCGAGCCTTCGCATCCTCGAACAAGGCCTCCGGCGACCGCCCCTGTAATTCGTACAACTCCCGAATGCCCAGGTCCAGCAAGTCCCGAGCCGCCCGAACGTCCATCCTCGGGACCCGCATCAAAGGAGAAGCCAACGCCTCCCGGTCCACCTTCTTCTTTTTTTTCCGTCCGACAGGATTTTCCACGTGCGAATCGATAGGATGCGACTCCCGTCGCTCCGAATCACCGAACAACACGTCCAAGGGCAGGATGTCCTTCAAAGCCATCCCCGCACACTTCACGGCAACCCTCTCTCGCCGCAACCCAAAACCGCAAAAACCGCTTGCCTTCACCAAACCTCCGAGCCACTCTGGCACCAGCTTCCCGAGCGGGCGTAGTTCAACGGTAGAATGCGAGCTTCCCAAGCTTGAGACGGGGGTTCGATTCCCCCCGCCCGCACCAATCCCTCAACCCCAATGACTTACGACTTTCTGAGCCTCTCGGAGGGGCAAAGTCTCAACAAAAGTCTCAACAAGTCCATATGTATTTGCGTCCGTTCGTAGGCGTTCGAGGAGGTTGTTGCGGTATCAAATTGGTCTGACAGGGGAGGGGGGGGCGTTGATTTCCCACATACCCAAAAGGGGCTCACCGATCCCCTCGCAT
>CAXGVD010000067.1:0-9867 GCA_964012695.1 uncultured Opitutia bacterium | reverse complement strand
CGCTGGCCTGGCCATGCAGGTCTTCCCCATAGACCCTTGGGGCCGACCCTATGTTTACGAGTATCCAAGACGGGACGGTCGCCCTGGCTTTCTGCTGTTCTCCAAAGGCGAGGACATGGAGGCATCCGTCCTCCCTTGCCGAACCCAAAAGAAGCCTATCGACGAAGACAACCTGCCCGCCTCCGAACCCGGAGGCTGGTAGAACGAACCACCCGACAACTCCCATGAAAAAACCCACCCAACCCGGCCACTCCGGATTCACCCTCATCGAGTTGCTCGTGGTTATCGCCATCATCGGCATCCTTGCCGGCATAGTGGGGCCGAAAATCTTCGACGTCTTGACCCGGGCCGAGGCCAAGAAAACTCAGTCCATCTTCAAGGCGTGGGCCACTGCGGTGGCCAACTACAAGAGCGAGTACAAACACTTGCCCCCCGTCCTTCTGCAGCAAGAGGAAGGTGTTCCTCTCATCATCGGAAAGGACTACCCGGATGACCACGCCAAGTTCATCGCTGCCTTGGCGGGACGGGAGTGGGACGTTAACACCCGGAGATGGAACGACCTCGCCAAACACCGAGACCAAAATCGCAAGAACCGCCTGAACTTCCACACCTTTCAGGACGACGAGTTCGGTGAAGACGGTTACCTCTCCGACGCATGGGGTGGGTCCAAGTTCCGGATCTTGTCCGACCGCAACAACGACGGCCTGATCGAGTTACAGGACGCCGCCCTGAGCGAAATCCTTGACGCCCTCAAGGAAACCTACGACTCTGATGTGGTGGATGCCGCCAAGAACAAGATCCGCTCCATCCACGCGGATGTGGCTTTCTATGTGCTGATCGAAGATGAGGTGCCCGAAAACGTCTTCTCCTGGGACGTGGAGAAGTATATGAAATGACGGTGAATCGTCATGGCGTCGCGGCGGTGCCTCGCCGCCCAGCCTCCCGGCGTAGGGGCTTCACTCTTATCGAGTTGCTGGTGGTCATTACCGTTATGGCCCTGATGATGGGTCTGCTTGGCTTCACCCTGCTCGGAGGAGGAGGCACCGCCCTACAGGCCTCCCGCCGTGACGTCATGAGCCTGGTGAGGCAAGCGGAACTCCAAGCCAAGCTTTCCGCCAGGGAAGTGCGCCTGCTCGTCCACGCCGATCCCGCCGACCCTGATAAGTTCCATCGCTACGTGGAGATGGTGGAAGCCAACGGCACGGGCGTCTGGAGACCCTTGGGTGAGGGCATGCTTCTGGCCGACGAAGTGTACTTCGTCCCGTCTCGCGAGAGCTTCTCCCAGACCGTTGAATTTACGGCGGGCACGTGGCCCACCCACGGCTACAGTGTGTGGAGTGGCGACGCCGTCACCTTGGGAGACTATGAGACGGAGATGAACGGAGATATTCAGTACGCTGTGCGGAAGGAAGGCGGATCCGGCGGGGCCCGCTTCCGATATCTCGCCTTCGATCACCTTGGCAACACAGTCATGCCCCGAGCCGCTTCCTCTTCCTCCGCCGCGAGCACGGGGCGGGCGCCCCGGCTCATCCTTTGTCCCGGTCGCCCGCTGCCCTCCGGAGCGGGAGATGGTAAGGCCCTTCAAATCGATGCCGCCGGCAACCTACTCGGCATCCTCGTGCGCCAATACGGCTCCCCCACCATCTTGGAGACGAACGACCTGATCGACGCCGCTCTCTGATTGACGTGAAACTCTTCGACAAGCGCTCCTCCCGAGTGTCCCGCAAACGGGCCTTCACCCTCATGGAGGTGATCGTGGCCTTGGTGGTGGTCGGCTTCGTGGTGGGCGCCCTGCTGGCTCTTCTGCCGAAAGGAGTTCAGGTGGCGGCCGACGTCCGTGACCGCAACCTCGCCTACGGCATGAGCGATGCTATCGGCGTGGAATTGGAGTTGATGGGCTTCGCTCGTCTTGAAGCCCTCACCCAAGGCGAGGGCGAGGCGTGGTTGGTGGCTTCTCAGGACGGAAGCATCGTCAAGTGGGAGGAAGGCTTGACGGAAAATCTTTTTCCCGAGGCCGACCGCTACTTCCTCATCGTCTGCAAACGCTTTCCCGACCAATGGATGGCCAACGAAGACGACGTGCGTGCGGGGCGGGCCAAATCCATCGGCGAGATCATTCCCGAACCCTTGGCCCACAAAGCCGGAAACGGCTACCTCGCCCTTCAAGTAGACGTGCAGTGGCCCTACAAGACCTTTGGGGGAGATTCCGGCTCCGGGGTGGCGATACACAACGCCGCTCGTCGTAGTCATTTCCGCTTCCCTCTGGCCGTCACGCCCTGACTGATGACGGACGCCTTTACCGCTCGCGCGGGGGTGTGGCTATCTGCCGCTCGTCCGCGCACCTTGGTGGCTTCTGTCGCACCCGTTTCGATTGGAACCTGCCTCGCATGGCGTGATGCGGGGGAAGTGTCGCCCGTAGTCGTTGGCCTCTGTTTCGCCTTCGGCATTCTTTGCCAAATCGGCTCTAACTTCGCCAACGATTATTATGACCACCTCAAAGGCGCGGACGCCAAGCGCGTCTTGGGCCCAGCCCGGGCGGTCGCCTCCGGCGTCGTGTCTCCCTTGGTCATGCGCCGGGCGACCTATGGCGTCCTCGGCGTCGCCTTCTTCGTTGGACTCGCCTTGATGCGGACCTGCGGGGCGGGTTGGCCCTTCTTACTCGTTGGGGTGTCCTGCGTTACGTGCGCCGTGGCCTACACGGCGGGGCCGCGGCCGATCGCCTATGTCGGCTTGGGAGACATTTGCGTCGTGCTCTTCTTCGGTCTTGTGGCCACTGGCGGCACACATTACTCCCTGGTTCTTGCCGCAGGGAAGGAATGGACGCCGTCGCCGTGGGCGGGCGTGTGCATAGGCCTGATGGCGAACAACCTCCTCCTTGTGAACAACCACCGTGACGCCGAGGAAGACGCCGCTTGCGGAAAACGCACCACCGTGGTCCTCTTCGGGCGCGGTTTCGGCGTGTGGGCTTACCTGCTCGGTTCCGCCGTCGCCCTGAGCGCTGGAGCCTGGGCGGATGCAGGTCTGCGCTATGTCGTTTGCTTGGCACCAGCAAGCCTGTGGCTTGGATTCAAGCTGTCCAAGGCCAATGACCGCCGAGACTACGGACGGCTTCTGGGCGGCTCCGCTGTCATGGTCGCCGCCTTCGCTTGCCTGGCCGTAGCAGGCTTGCTGACGGGGTGAGGGGAGGGGGCCGAATCGCCTAATCTCCTGAGAGAAGAGGGCGGGGTCACGCTTGTACGATGTCGATCAACTCGTCCTTGGTCTTGATGCCGACAATGCTCTCGGATAAGGAGCCGCCCTTGTACACGAGCAAGGTGGGTATGGATTGCACGCCGTGTTCTTGAGCCAGTTCCGTGTTTTCGTCCACGTTTACTTTGTAAATACTTACGGCGTCGCCCAATTCGGAGGCTACCTCGTCCAGTACCGGAGCCAGTGCCTTGCATGGTCCGCACCACGGGGCCCAGAAATCGACGACCACCGTTTTATCGGTGGCGGAGGTGGCGGCGGAGAAGGACTCCTTGTTCAGATTAATTATTTCGGACATGGTCGATTGGTTTAAGGTCTAGATGGATGGTGAGGGAAGGAACTTCGGACGCTCAAAAGAAGTTGATCCAGAGAAGAACGGCCAGAGTGACGGCGCCGGCGAAGACGAGGAAGTCGAGTATCATAAAGACGATAGTGATGGCGTTACTGGACTTTGGGGCGGCGGCTTCGCTGTTAGCCGGTCCGCCCGCCAAGCCACCTGGTGCGCCGGGGGGAGCGCCCATTGGGCCGGGTATTGGGCCGGCTCCGGGGGCGGGACCTCCGGGCATTGGGCCGCCTGGAGCTCCTCCGGGGGGAGGGAGGCCCGGCCCTCCTGCTTTGGGGGCGGCCAATGCGGGTTTTGGGCCGCCGGGTCCCAAGGCGGGACCTCCTGAGGGCGAACCTCCGGGCATTGCGCCCGCAGGCATTTTGGGGGCTTCCAGAGCAGGTACGGGAGCACCCATAGCGGGGGCGGGAGCTGGGGCGGGGCCGCCTGCAGAACCAGGAATAGGGGGAAGGCCGGGGCCGCCTGTGGGAGCGGGTGCCGGGGCGGGGCCGCCTGCAGGAGCGGGTGCCGGGGCGGGGCCGCCTGCAGGAGCGGGGGCACCTGGAGGCGTGGGAGCGGCGGGGGCCGGGCCATCGCCCGCAGGTTTAACTTTTGGAGCGAAGGGGGACTTGGTCACACGGAACTTGGGAGCGACTCCAGCTTCCTCCCCGGGCTTTGGAGGGGAGCCTGCCTTGGGGGTGAGTTTCAAGTTGGGTTTTGGGGGGACGGGTGTTTGTCCTTCGTCTGCCATGGCTCTTGAGTCGTTGGGAGGGTTGCCGCTGGTCGGGGCTAGAGGCGGGTTCAGTTTTCGGGGGTGTTTTTTTCGAGGAGGTCGGAGAGTTCCTGCGGTTCCACTTCGGCGAGGCGTTTACCTTTCTTGCCCAAGTCTTCGAAGGTTTTGCAGGCGGTTTCCGTCATCTTGTCATGGGTGTCTTTGGAACCACCGAGCACTGAGAATTCTTCCGCCTTGGTGATGCGGACATGTCCGTCCTCATTGTCCAAGCCGAGCCCGAAGAGGTGTGCTTGAGCGGAATTCTTTTGTTCGGTGGTTCTATCGTGCATGAGGTTTGTCGTGAGTGCAATCGTGCGGCCTCAAGATAGTTGCGGGGTCGGTCTCAAGTCAACAACCTAAGAAGTCGAGCGTCGGAGTCTCAGAAGGAGAAGAGGCGAAGACCGGCGTCGAATTGAGTGCTGTCTTCCTTGAGGGCGCCGCGTCGGCGGGTGATGGAGTAGAGGAGATTCCAGGAGTCGCCTATTCGTTGGCTGAGGCCTAGGAATATGTGAGTGAAGCGGGAGTCTTGAGCGTCGAAGCGGAGGCCTGCATATGCGGTGCGTCGCTCGGTGAACCTTCTTTTGGCCACGAGTTGGTATTGTTCGGAAAAGGAGCGGTAGTCGAAGTAGGAGAGGTCGAGTTCGCCGAGGTCGCCGTCGCGGAGGCGAAGGGAGAGTGCGGTACGGTCCACTTTTCCCGTGCGGGCGTCTAGTTTACTTCTGGCGTCTAGCGCGAGCCAGTCGGCGGGGGCTAGGAGGAGGTCTAGGTAGAGTTCGTCGAAAACGTGTTGGCCGGGTTCTTGTTTGGGGAGGAGGTCTTGGTAGAGATGGAGGGACGCGAGGGTGCGGGAGGTTCCGTCTGGGGTGCGGGTCCGCAGGTGATTTTCCAGACCTAGGCGGAAGAGGCGTCGCTCGGCGATGGCGTCTGTTTGGCGGAGGTCGAAGAGGTCGAGGGGACGGAGGTTGGGGTCGAGGAAGGGGGTATCGAGGGCGGGGAGGGCGCCGTCGTCTTCGGAATCGAGGCGTTCGAGGTGGCGGTGGGCAAGGACGAGGGCGAGGTCGTGACGGAGACCGTTTATTTCCCAGGTTTCGGACTGGACGTCGAAGTCGGCTCCGAGTCTGAGGCGGAGGTCGGTGCCAACTTCTCCAAAGTGACGATCGGGGTTGCCTGCGGTTTGGTGGTACTTGACGAAGCGGTGGGAGGCGAGGGGGGAGAGTGTTAGCCAGGGGGTGAGTCGAAAGGGGCGGCGGATGCCGTGGGCGAGGTCGAAGCGGCCGGCTTCGAGGTCGGGGTTTGCGGTGGGGTCGGCGACTCGGAGGTTGGAGTAGGCAAAGGCGATGGAGTGGTAGAGTTCGGGTGCGAGCCATTCTATGGGTGGGACGTCGAGGGAGAATTCGGGTCTGCGTTCGACGACTGTTTCGTATTCGTTGGCGTGGAGGCGGGAGAAAAGGGTGAGACCGAAGTGATTGCCTTCGTAGGCGACTTCGGCAAAGGAGTCGAACCACTGGTGCTCGGCGAAGAGGTCTCGGCGGAAGTCGCGGAAGGTTTCGGAGTCGTTTCGCCATTCGAGTTGTAGGGCGAGGCGGAGGTTGTCCTCGAAGCGTTGGAGGTGCTCCAGATCGGCGAAGCCCCGTTCGCGTGGAACGGGGTCGCCGCGGAGGTCGAGGCCGGGATCGTCTCCTTCGTCGGAGATGAAGCCGCCGAGCAGGGAGCCTTTTGAGTAGCCGCCGTCATAAAGGTGGAGGTAATTGGCTTCAGGGGAGAAAAGGACGCCGCGCTTCGTATAGCCTGCGAGGCTGCCGCCGAAGGCCAGTTCGGGCGTGGGGCGGAAGAGGGAGCCGACTTCGAGGCGCCAACCGAGCCGGTCATCCTCGCCTAAGGACAGCTTCCCCTCAAAGAGGGATTCGCGCGTATTGCCTTTGAGACGGGGTATTTTCGCCAGAGTGAAATTTCCCACTCGCAGGCCGACTCCTCGGGCGGCGAAACTTCCCTTCTCGGGCTTCAGTTCGGCTTCCTTGAGTTGGAGGTTGGGCTCTCCGGGGCGTTTGTCCCGGAAGTGAAGACGGACGTCTTCGAGGTGGACGATGCCGTTCTTTCGTTCGGCGGAGACGCCTTCTGCGACGATAGGGTCAAAGCCCATTCGGTAGTTCGTGGCGGTTAGATCTCCGCTTTTCAGGTTCAGGATTAGGGAGTCGGCGAGGGCTCGGAAGGCTCCGCCCGTGAGGGATACGTTTCCGGTGGCTCGTGCGATGCTTGCGTTACGGTCGAACTCGATGCGGTCTGCGATGAGGAGGGCGGGGCCGCTGCGGAGGCGGGCGTTGTCCGTGGCCACGATGAGGTTGCGAGCGTCGTCGAAGACGATAGGGCCGTCGGCAGTCAGTTCGCTGTTTTCGTCTTGTGGCTGAGCGGACGCGAGGCAGGTGACTCCCGAGAGGAGGAGGGAGGCGGCGATTGCGCGCGGTAGCCGATGCATGACCCGGAACAATGAAAATGCGCCGCCGGGAAACAAGAACGAAACGTCGGGCCTATTCCGTCCTTTCGCCCGGCAGAGGAGGGGGTTCGATGAAGCGTCCCTTGGCCCGCACCACTTGGTAGGGGGTTACGAGGTCCATGCCTTGGCGCGGGGTGGAATCGCTCTCGAAACCCGAAAAATACAGGAGGGTCACCACGCAGGTGGAGCAAATGTATTCGGCGCCGAAGTCGTCCAGACTCTCCGGTTTTAGGTCCTCGTTCCAGAGAGCGAACATACCCGTGAAGTCGTAGCCGAAAAAATGGCCCGCCCGGTCCATGCAACACCTCACGCCCGCCCGCAGGCGGCTGTAATCCAACCTGTGCGGCTTGTCCAAGCGGTAGGCGTCCCAATTGTGGGAGCGAAGGGCGTTCAGGTCCTCGTCCACGTTCACTCCTTTCCGGCTTTGGCTGGTGAAGAGCACCTTGCGGCCCGCGTTGTTCGGATCCTCCACCACGATGGCGAGGTGTCCGTAGCGGAACAAGCGGTAGCCGATGACGGTCAGCTTTCCCTCCGTGAACAATTCCCGGCGGGCGCTCCATTTTTCCTTTCGATAGGCAATGACGTCACCCACCTTCAGTTGGGAGGTCAATGTGTTCCATGCCTCGTCGGAGAGCTGTTGTCGCTGCACCGTCGCCCCAAACAAGCCCGCTCCGACCAGCCCTGCGAAAGAAAGTCCCCCGACATAGAATGCCGTAAGCCAAGGTCTTTTGCGGAAGGGCGGCGCATCGCTTCCCCACAGCGCCCAAGCGGCGATGGCGGTCAAGCCGAGGGCCAGTATCGTCAGGACGTCCGCGACGGGCGAACTTCTCTCCCCCTCGAAGGCGATCACCTTTTCAAAAGCGCCCATGTCCTCGGCGGGCGCTTGCGTGGAGGGTCCGTCCTCGGGGACGGCTTCCATCCACGAGAGCAAGGCCCAACCTTCCGCGTCCCTTAGCCAAAGCAAGTGGACCAGTTCGTATCCCACTAGCAAGAGGACCAAGCCGGCGGAAATCTTCAGGAACGTCTTCACGAGTCTTTACGACATGGTTTGTAGGGGTTGCCTCACCTGCGGCGAGCGAAAAAAGGCTTTTCGAAAGAACGCCGGCGCGCGAAGGTATCTACCTCTCATGAGGCGCATCGATTGCCATGTTCACTTGGTCGGAGACGGTTCGGCGGGCTCCGGGTGTTGGTTTAGGGTGTCCAGCCCCGTTAGGTGGGTCACGGCCCGATTTCTGCTTAAAGCTAGCGGCCTGTCCGGAAGCGTCCTGCGTACGGGGCTGGACGAGCCTTACGTCCGCAACCTGCTTGGACTGGTGAAGGCGTCCTCTCTCGACGCCGTGGTCCTCCTCGCCATGGACCTGCCCCGTTCGGACTCCGGAGAAGTCTTGAAGAACAAGGCGAACTTTTACGTACCCAACGAGCGCGTGTTGGAACTCGGGCGCAAGTACCCTGAAATCATTCCCGCCTGCTCCATTCACCCCGGCAGGCCCGACGCCATGGAGGAATTGGAAAAGTGCGTGGAAGGCGGCGCCCGGGTCATGAAACTTCTCCCCAATTGCCACAACGTGAACGCTTCCGACCTCGCCTATCGACCCTTCTGGGAGCGCATGGCCAAGGCGGGCATGGCCTTTCTCGCCCACACGGGCGGGGAGTACACGGTCCCCGTACTCAATAAGAAATACGCCGACCCGCGTTCCCTTCGTCTGCCCGCCGAATGCGGAGTCGTGACCATCGCCGCCCACGCCGCCGGGCGCAGTGGCTTATGGGATCCGGACTACACCGCTCACCTCATCAAGCTCTTCGACGAGTTCCCCAACTTCTTCGCCGACAACTCCGCCCTCGCCACCCTCAACCGCTGGCGCACCATAAAAAAAATCCTGCCTCCCGCCGTCTGTTCCCGCGTCCTGCACGGGAGCGACTTCCCCGTGCCCTCCGGAGGATTTGGGCCATGGGTCGGCGGTCGCGTGCGCCTCAAGGATTGCCTCGCCGCCCTTCGCGAGAAGAATTTTCTGGAACGCGACGTTCGTCTCAAGCAGGCCATGGGCTTCCCCGAAGAAACCTTCACGCGGCTGGACGGCCTGCTGGAAGGGTAGCAACCCGCCCTCTCTTGAAACGGAAAACTTGAAACTTGAAACTACCGCCCTTCGCTCGTTCCCTGCGGGGACATGAACGAACTACACGTACAGGCCTTCGAATTGGGCCCCATCGGGACGAATGCCTTTTTGCTCTGGGAGGAGGACGGTCGGGACGCCATCCTCGTGGACGCCCCTCCCGATGCGAAGGCCGCCATCGAACCCGTCCTGAAACTGCGGGACCTGCAGTTGAAGGCCCTCTGGCTCACCCACGGGCATTGGGACCACATGGCGGGAGCCTGGGAGTGGAGCGAGGACGGCCTGGAAGTGCTCGGCCACGAGGACGACCGCGCCCTCTTCGAGAACCCCGCCGTTATGTCCACCTTCGCCCTGCCGGGCATGGACTTCCGCCCCGTGCAAATCACCCGTTGGGTGGAAGACGGCGAGGAACTGGAGGCCTTCGGCCGCAAAGCGGAAGTCTTTCATTGCCCCGGTCATTGTCCTGGAAACATCGTCTTTCATTTTCCTCAAGAGGCCCGTTGCTTCGTGGGGGACGTTATCTTCTCCGGGAGCATTGGGCGGGCCGACCTTCCCGGCGGCGACTTCCCCACCCTGGAACGTTCCATTCGCGAAAAACTCTACCGCTTGCCCGACGAGACCATCCTCCACCCCGGACACGGCCCCGACACCACGGTGGGACGAGAAAAGGCCACGAACCCCTATGTCCCGGGCTGAGATGAGGCCAAGGCGGGAAAAGCGGAAAGCGGAGACAAGACAAGGAGATGGGGAGAGTGGAAACCTCTGAACACTGAAAACTCTCTTCGCAGGCGCGGCCTACAAGCCCCATTCCCGCAGGAAGGCGCCGGGGCGGAGGATGGGGATAGGCGCGGTCTCGGCTAGGTCCAGCAAGTGGTGGTCGTTGCCGAGCAGGGCGTCCACCTCGCCCGCCACCGCCGTGGCCAGC
>CAXGVD010000066.1:0-9875 GCA_964012695.1 uncultured Opitutia bacterium | reverse complement strand
ATCCAACTCTTCCACCGCGGATGGACGCCCACGGCGGCGCCCCCAACAACGTCAAGCGCCAGTCCAAGGACACCGACCAGCCCACCGCCGCCCTCGTGGCCGACCTCAAGCAACGCGGCCTGCTGGACGAGACCCTCGTGGTGTGGGGCGGCGAGTTCGGCCGCACCGTGTACTGCCAGGGTAAGCTCACCCGCCAGAACTACGGCCGCGACCACCACCCGAACTGCTTCACCTACTGGTTGGCCGGAGGCGGCGTCAAACGCGGCCTCACCTACGGCCGCACCGACGACTACAGCGTCAACGTTGTTGAGAACCCCGTCCACGTACACGATCTTCAGGCCACCATCCTGCACCAGCTCGGCATCGACCACGAACGCCTCACCTACAAGTATCAGGGGCGACACTTCCGTCTTACTGACGTCCACGGCCAAGTGGTTAAACCCATCCTTGCCTGAGCTAAGCTGGCGACCCAACCTTTCGCTCCATGCGCTTTCGTTACCTTCTTTCGCTCCCGTTCCTTTGTTCGCCGGCTTCCGCCGATATTCCCGACTTCAACCGGGACGTCAGGCCCATCCTCGCTGACCGTTGCTTTACCTGCCACGGTCCCGATGCCAAGTCCCGTAAGGCTAAGCTGAGGCTGGATGTCCGTGAATCCGCCCTGAAAAAGGGAGCCATCGTCCCTGGCAAGCCCGACGAGAGCGAGCTGGTCTACCGCATCCTTTCCGACGATTCGGACGAGGTGATGCCGCCGCCCGCAATGAAGAAGCCGCTCACATTGGTGGAGAAGGAGATCTTGTCGCAGTGGATTGCCTCCGGCGCGGAGTATCGCGGGCATTGGGCCTTCGATCGGGTGGAGCGTCCAGTACCACCTCAAGTAAAGGAGGCCACGAAGGTCAGGAACCCCATTGATTGCTTCATCAGAGCCCGCTTAAAGGAGGAAGGCCTGCATCCTTCCGAGGAGGCGAGTCGGGAGCGCCTTGCCTGCCGTGTCTCCCTCGACCTCACCGGTTTACCACCCACGCCGGAGGAGGTGGACGCATTCGTGAAGGACGACTCCCAAGACGCCTACGAGAAGCTGGTGGACCGTCTTTTGGACTCCCCGCGCTACGGCGAGCACATGGCTGTGCCTTGGCTCGATTATTCGCGTTACGCGGATAGCAACGGCTACCAGACCGACGGCAGTCGCTACCAGTGGCCGTGGCGGGACTGGCTCATCGACGCCCTCAACCGCAACCTGCCCTACGACCAATTCACTGTCGAGCAACTTGCCGGCGATCTCCTCCCCGACGCAACGCAGGAGCAAAAGGTTGCCACGGGCTTCAATCGCAACCACCGGATCAACGGTGAGGGTGGTATCATCGCCGAGGAGTGGCGAATCGAGACCGTCATCGACCGAGTGGAAACCACCGGTGCCACCTGGCTTGGTCTCACCTTGGGTTGCGCTCGTTGTCACGACCACAAGTACGACCCCTTTTCCCAAAAGGAGTTCTACGAGTTTTTCGCCTTTTTTAACAACGTTCCCGAGACGGGAAGGCTAGGCGGGCAAACCGGCAACACCAAGCCCGTCATCGTCGTGGAGACGCAGTCCTACAAGGCCGAGCTGGCTCGCCTGGAAAAAGCGCTGAAGCAGGCCGAGGCGAAAAGTCGGAAGTCCGAGGCGGAACTTGGGAAAGAAGTACGGGCGTGGCTTCCGGGCTTTCGCAAGCAGTTCGCCGGCGAGACGGCGACTTGGAGCCCGTTGGAACCGGAGTCGATCAAGTCTACGGGCGGCGCCACTTTCGAGCGTCAGGAGGACGGCTCTTGGTTGCCGGGCGGTCCCAATGCATTGCACGACACCTATGTCATTCGCGCTCCCTTGGTCGGCGACGGCTTTTCCGGAGTCTTGCTCGAATGCATGCCCGACGCCCGCATCCCCAACAAAAGCCTCGGCCGTTACCGCAACGGCAACTTCGTCCTTACCCGAGTCTTGGCCGAAATTCTCGGGCCAGGAGACCGCCGAACGCCCGTGAAGTTGGTGCGCCGGGAGGCCGAATACTCGCAGAAGGGCTGGCATGTGAACCAGGTCAACGACGGTAATAATAAAAAGGGATGGGCCGTGGACGGGCCGACGCGTCGCAAGCCCATCAAGGCCATGTTCCTGGCGGCGGTTCCGGTGAAGGTCGGCGAGGGCTCTCAGCTTGAAGTACGCCTCGTTCACGAAACCCTCAGCCAGCACAACATTGGGCGTTTTCGGCTTTCCGCTACTGGCGAGCCGCCTGATTCCGTGGGCCTGGGCGGTGTCACCATTCCCGCCGCCGTCCAAGCCGCCGCCGATGCGGAGGAGCCAGACGCCAAGCAGATGCAGGTCCTCGCCAAGTACTACCGAGAGTCTGTGGCCAAGGCCGACGCTGGTCTCGCCGCCGCCCGCCAGAAGCTGGACAACTACCGAAAGAGCAAGCGCCCCTCCGTGATGGTCATGGAGGAGATGCCGCAACCCCGCAAGGCCTTTATCCTGAACCGCGGCCAATACGACGAACCCGGCGAGGAGGTCACCGCGGCCTTGCCTGCCTTCCTTCCGTCCATGCCAGAGGGGCAGCCCACGAACCGTCTTGGGTTGGCACGCTGGATTGCTCATCGCGACAACCCGCTTACGGCCCGGGTCTGGGTCAACCGGGCGTGGGAGCAGTTCTTCGGAACGGGATTGGTGAAGTCGTCGGAAAATCTCGGCGTGCAGGCCAGCTTTCCTAGCCATCCGGGCTTGCTGGACTGGTTGGCGGCGGAGTTCATGGAACCCTCGCAGGGCATCTGGGTTTCCGGTCGTCCCGCTCGTTCTTGGGATATGAAGGCGATCCATAAGCTCTTGGTCACAAGCGCGACCTATCGCCGGTCCGCCCGGCCTGCCGACGGACAACGTGCTTACGAATTCGACCCCCAAAACCGCCTTCTCTCCCGGGGGCCGCGCTTCCGGCTTTCCGGCGAGCAGGTCCGGGACCGCGCCCTATATGTCAGCGGCTTGTTGGTGGAGAAGCAGGGAGGTCCCAGCGTTCGGCCTTACATGCCCGTGGGCGTCTGGAACGAAACTACCCGCTACGGCGACCTCCGCAACTACAAGCACGAAACGGGTGACGGCCTCTACCGGCGCACGATGTACACCTTCTGGAAGCGCACCGCAGCGCCGCCCTCCATGCTTCTTTTTGACGCCCCCAACCGGGAAATCTGCACCTTGAAGCGTTCACGCACGAACACGCCGCTCCAGGCCTTGTCCCTGCTCAACGAAGTCACCTATGTGGAGGCCGCCCGCAAGTTGGCTGGCCGGATGCTGGCCGAGGCCGGGGACGCCCCGGACGAGCGGCTTGTTCAAGGGTTTCGCCTGACCCTGTCTCGTTCCCCCAAGTCGAAGGAACTCGCCGTCCTAGCGAAAGGCCTCTCCGAAGACCTCGCCTATTTCAGGGCCAATCCCGAAGCTGCCCGTAAGTTGCTGGCCTTTGGGGAATCCTCGTCTCCTTCCGGCGAGCTCGCCGAGGTTGCCGCCTACGTTTTGGCCGCGAACGTCCTTCTCAACCTCGATGAATTTGTCACCCGTGAGTAACGCAATCATGACGCCCACCTTCGAAACCCAACTGCAAGACACCCTCAATCGGCGGGTCTTCCTTCGCCACTCTACTAGCTTCCTTGGTCTCTCCGCCTTGGCGGGCATGTTGCCGGGCAAACGCCTTGCCGCCGAAGACGCTCCGCTCGGCCTGCCTGGCTTCCCGAACTTTCCAGCAAAGGCCAAGCGCATCATCTATCTCTTCCAATCCGGCGCCCCTTCCCAGATGGATCTCTTTGACCCCAAACCCGCCATTCGGGACAGGCGCGGCGAAGACCTGCCCGGCACCATTCGACAAGGGCAGCGTCTCACAACCATGACCTCCGGTCAGAAGACTTTCCCCGTGGCCCCCTCCATCTTCAAGTTCGCCCAACATGGCAAGTCGGGCATGTGGTTTAGCGAGTTGATGCCGCACATGTCTAAATGGGCCGACAAGTTCGCCATGGTGCGCACCGTTCACACCGAGGCCATTAACCACGATCCCGCCATTACCTTTTGCCAGACCGGTCACCAGCTTGCCGGCCGCCCCAGCATCGGCTCTTGGCTCGGTTACGGGCTTGGCAGTGAAAACCGCGACCTGCCCGCCTACGTCGTACTGACCTCCTTCGGTACGGGCCGTCCCAACGACCAACCCCTCTACGATCGCCTCTGGAGTTCCGGCTTTCTCCCCAGCAAGCACCAAGGAGTCAAGTTTCGCAACACAGGCGACGCGGTCCTCTACCTCTCGAACCCGCCCGGCGTGGACGAGGCGGCTCGCCGCCGCACCCTCGACCGCCTCAACGCCCTTAACCAACAACGCTTCGAAACCGTCGGCGATCCCGAAATCTCAACCCGAATTGCCCAGTACGAACTCGCCTTTCGGATGCAGGCCAGCGTGCCCGACCTACTCGACGTCTCCAAGGAATCCAAGCGCACTATCGAACGCTACGGCCCCGATGTCCACAAACCCGGCACTTACGCCGCCAACTGTCTGCTCGCCCGCAGGATGGCCGAGCGGAACGTCCGCTTCGTCCAGCTTTTCCACATGGGCTGGGACCACCATGGCGGTCTCCCCAAAGCCGTCCGGGGACAGTGCAACGACACCGACCAAGCCACCGCCGCCCTCCTTCACGACTTGGAGGAACGCGGTCTGCTCGACGACACACTCGTGGTCTGGGGCGGAGAATTCGGCCGCACCATCTACTCACAAGGCAAGCTCACCGCCACCAACTACGGGCGCGACCATCACCCCCGCTGTTTCACCGTCCTGCTCGCCGGCGCCGGCATAAAAGGCGGCGTCACCCACGGCGAAACCGACGATTACTGCTACAATGTCGTCCGCGATCCAGTGCATGTCCACGACCTCAACGCCACCATCCTTCACCTCCTTGGCATCGACCACGAAAAGCTGACCTACC
Organism: uncultured Opitutia bacterium; assembly: GCA_964012695.1. Lineage (GTDB taxonomy): Bacteria > Verrucomicrobiota > Verrucomicrobiia > Opitutales > Seribacteraceae > CAXGVD01. Next base: position 4,910 of record CAXGVD010000066.1, on the reverse strand, counting down.
GCCACCAAGGCCGAGACTACCGCCTAACCGACGTTCACGGCCATCTCGTCAAACCAATCCTCGCCTGAGGACTTGACGGTTCCTGGATTGCCGCGGCGCAGCACTCCTCACAAAGACGACGTGTCGCGGCATTGCTCTGCCTTCAAATTGTTGTTGCGAGAGGTTGAACCTCGAATGGTTGCGAATGACAATCGCGGGCTAAAATTCCACTTCACCTCCGCAGCCTCTACCTGGGCTTCTTTGCTGGTTTCCTGTTCGCGGGCCAGTAGAAAGCCTGTAGGCCAAGGCGTAGCAAGGCGGTGGCGGTTGAACTTCCCTAATCCGCAACCCCTAAATCCGCGTCTGCCGGGGAATGATGAAAAATACCCAAGGGCGAAACAGGTGCAACGCAGGCTAGGAGCCGCGCAGCGGGTTGCCGCTGACCATTGGTGAGAACTGCGGCTCAGCCGAGGCCTTCCACTTCCCAGCCTCTTCGGTATTTGGGGCGTACGTGCTTGTTGGCTTCTTTTGAGTTTGTGAAGCGTAGGTTTTGTGTGTCCCAAAGGAGTTCCTTCCCGGAGTCGATGCGGGCGGCGACGACGCCGAGCAGGACGGTTTCGGTGAGGGGACCGGCGTAGCCGAAGTGGCTGTTGGGCTTCTCGCCCGTGTGGAAGGCGTCGAGCCAGACCTTGTAGTGGTCGAGGCGGTCGATGCGGGGGCGTTCGTACTTGGCGGACTTGTCTGCCAGCCAGAGGCGGGGCATGCCGCCGTGCGGACAGAGGGCGGTGCCTTTCTCGCCGATGAACATGGCGCCTTGGCTCGGGACTTCGGCCTCCATGGGGAGGTGGGAGCCGTTTTTCGGGGGGCGTTGGCCGCCGTCCCACCACTTCATGACGAATTCGTCGCCAGCGGTGTGTTCGGTGCCCGCGAAGCGGTAGGTGAGGACTTCGGTGGCGGGGAAGGTTTCCGGTTTGGGCTTGGGGCCTTCATAGGTTACTCCTATGGCGGGGCCGAGGTCGAGGAGCCAGACGACGGGGTCAATGATGTGGCAACCCATGTCGCCGAGGGCACCCGCCCCGAAGTCGAACCAACCGCGCCACTTGAAGGGATGGTAGACGTCTTTCTTAAAGGGGCGTTCGTGAGCTACGCCTAGCCACTTGTCCCAGTCTAGACCTTGGGGTACGGGGTCGGAGCCGCCTGGCCGGTCAATGCCTTGAGGCCAGACGGGGCGATTGGACCAAGAGTGGGCGGTGAGTACTTTTCCTATGGCGCCGCCTCGTACCATTTCGAAGAGAGTGCGATAGCCAAGACCACTATGGTGCTGGTTGCCCATCTGGGTGGGGACATTCTTTTCTTCGGCCAGTTCGGTGATGGCCCGGGCTTCCTGAATCATGCGTGTCATGGGCTTCTGCGTGTAGGTGCCGAGACCAAGTTGCAGAGCCGTCATGGTGACTGGGGCGTGCATGTGATCTGGGGTGGAGACGGTTACGGCGTCGAGGTTATTGCCTTCTTTTTCCAGCATTTCCCGCCAATCGACATAGCCTCGGGCCTTGGGCCACTTTTCCTTAACCGAGTTGTAGCCGCCCTTTCTGTTGACGCTCACGTTTACGTCGCAGTAGGCCACCAAGTCGGCGTGGCGCGCTGCTCCATTCAAATCGGTCCAGCCCTTACCCCCGCAGCCCACGGCTCCTACCCGAACCTTCTTGCCCGGAGACTTGGCCGTGACGACGTGAAAGGCCAGGGCTGCTCCTCCTGCGGTGTGTAGGAAGGAGCGGCGTGAAAGGGGAGATTTCGAGGCGTTGAGCTTGTTCATGTGATGTGGCTATACCGCGCTGACTTATCATTGAAAAGCCGGAAAGCGGGTCGGTGAGGGACTCAGGGTTTCAAGAGTTTGCGGAGTTCGATGCGCTTGGCGAAGAAGTTGGACTTGCGGACGATGGGCTCTGGATCACCAGTGTGAATGAGTTTGGTAAAGGGGTTCAATTGTTTTTGCGGGCTGTAGAGGGACAGGCACATTAGCTTCTCTTGAAAGTCGTCGATGACTTACGGGACTGCCGGAAGGGGCCGCTTCTGAGGACTTGTCTTTTCAGACCGAGAAGCTTTTCCATTGTGGCTTGGTTGTTGAGCAAGGCTGGGCGATTCGGAATGCCTTTGAGGCTGACCGTCGATAAGGTGCTGTTGCTGACGAGGAACGGGCAGGAGAGTAACCGAAAAACTTTCCTGGTAGTTGATTTCTGCGGTGAAATTTATTATCAGGCCAGAAAGCTATTTGTAAGAATGGAGAGTTCGTGAGTCCCCGGTCCAAAGTGTTTTTTCTTTTCGCCGTTTCGTTGATTTTCGTCGGGGGCGCGTTTTGCCTTGGTTTGACGGCGTGGCTTTCGAGAGATGGTTCGGGCGATTCTCGGGACTTAGTCGGAGGCGAGTCGGAGGTTCGGTTCTTAGCGGAAGGTCCGTCTTCCTTGCCGTCCCTCAGGTCAAAGGAAGGGGAGAGTCTTGCCGGAGAAGAGCCGTCGGTTGTTGAACGAACCGAAACGAAGCGGGAGGTTGTGGAGACGGAACCGCCTTTGCTGCCTACGAATGAGAAGTGGGTCGCCGAATTGCAAGAATTCCTCGGTGGAGATGCTGGGGCTTACGAACGTTTACTCGCCGCAATGACGGCGGAAAATTGGCGTGATGTGAGAATGGCTCTGGCCCGCGCCTATGACAATGGAGAGGTTTCATCAGCCAATACCGTGGCGGAGCACTTCTGGCGCAAGGTGGGGGAAGTTGGCGGGGAAGAGGTTGCCAGAGAGCTTATACGTGACGGCAATTCGGCCTTTGCCTTGGTCGTGCAGGGTTGGGGGGAGGCCGACCCACAAGGTTTGTTCGACTACTTTTCCGAATTGAGTTTTTCCAAGGATCCGCAGGTTCGCCAATATCTCAAGGCGACCGATACGAGAGAACTTCCTTTCATCGATCAATTTACAGACGGCATCCTTCGCGGTATCCTGAATGATGTGCCTGCAGGAGGCATTTCGGACGGAGATGCAGCCCATGTCACAGAACTCGTCGATTACTTCATGGAAAACGATTCCAGGAAGGCCGAGTCCCTGATGAGGGAGTTTACCGAGCGCATAATCGCGGATCGGGACAGCGAGGTACTGAAGAAATGGGTTTCCGGTTACGAGGACCCCGTTCTGCAGTCGGCGGCGGCTCAGCGCGTAATCGAAAAAGGGGCCTTCGACGACGATCCCTGGGAAGCTGTTACTTTCGCCAATTCCCTAAAAACGGATAAACCCAGAAGGGTTGCCTTGTCTGCGGCTTTCGCCAGATTGGCGGCCGGAATCAATGGTCACGATCCAAACCTCACTGCCGCGCAACTGAATGAAATGCCAAGTGGGAGAGATCGTGACTTTGCCCTTAACGGTTTTGCTCACGGTTTGGTCCGCTCAGACCCCGATGCTGCCATTGAATGGGCAAAATCGATAGACAATGCTCATTTTCGCCGAATTGTAGTGGAGAACATTTCCAAGCGAATCCGGGTGGAACTGAAACCCGTTTATTTGCAAAAGCCTGTAGGTTTATAACAAAATTATGCAGGCCTTCCTAGGCGTCGATTTTCTTTCAGCGATACTTTGAGTTGTCTATTCTCCTTAACAATTGTTCTTCTCAAGGACTTAAATTTCAATCCAAGCTACTTTTATTGATCCTAAATCTATCAAAATCACATATAATTCATGATGAAAACTTTTAGAACCTCACTAATAACTCTTTGTGCTCAGGCTTTTCTTCTCTCCATCATTCCTGCCCCAGCAATAATCAAAATACCTGGCATTCTTGGAGATAACATGGTCCTCCAGCAAGGTGAACCCGTCCCCGTTTGGGGTTGGGCCGCCAAGGGAGAGAAAGTCACAGTTTCTTTTCACGGAAAAACCGTTTCGACCCAAGCCGACAAGGATGGCAAGTGGAGGGTCGATCTCCCTGCCATGAAGGCCAACGGCAAGGGAAGCGACCTGACCGTAAAGGGTTCCAATGAGATCAAGCTGAAAAATGTGCTGGTGGGCGAGGTCTGGCTGTGCTCGGGGCAGTCGAACATGGAATGGTCCGTAGCGCGTTCAGGTAATGCCAAGGAGGAAATCGCCAACGGGAACCATCCCCTGATCCGTCACGTCAAGATTCCGCGCAAATTGAACCTTACCCCGCAAGACGATGTGCAAACCGGTGGGTGGCAGGTCTGCAGTCCGTCCACCGTGGCAAATTTCACCGCAGTTGGCTACTACTTCGCCCGTCACCTCCAGAAGGAAATCAAGGTACCTATCGGCTTGATCGGATCGAACTGGGGAGGCACTCGCATAGAGCCCTGGACTCCGGCGGAAGGCTTCAAGGCGGTGCCCGCCTTGAAAAAGGATTTTGCCGACAAGCTTGATCAGTTTACCAAGGGCAAACCCGGTCGCTCAACGCCTACCCACATGTACAACGCCATGATCGCGCCCTTGCTTCCCTATGCAATCAAGGGAGCCCTCTGGTACCAGGGCGAATCCAACAACGGGGAAGGCATGCTCTACCATAAGAAGATGAAGGCCCTAATCGCGGGCTGGAGGAGCGTCTGGGTAAAGCCCGAATTGCCATTCTATTACGTACAGCTCGCCCCATTCAACTACCGCAACCGGGACCCCAAGGCCCTGCCCTGGATCTGGCAGGCTCAACTGGAAACCCTTAAGGTTCCCCATACCGGCATGGCCGTGACCACGGACATCACCACGGTGAACAACATCCACCCGCCCAACAAGCAGGACGTCGGCAAGCGCCTCGCCCTCTGGGCACTGGCCAAGAACTATGGATACGACAAAATGGTCTACTCGGGGCCCCTCTTCGACAAGGCGGATCATTCGGAAGGGAAGGACAGCATGGCCGTTTATTTCAAGGAACTGCGCGGCCGGGACATCGGTTTG